>NZ_VOYO01000004.1:0-205894 GCF_013420255.1 Acinetobacter sp. YH01021 | reverse complement strand
TCTAGGCGCATTTCCTTGATCAGGCGATCCTGGAGTGTTCTATTGGCACGTTCCACACGGCCTTTGGCCTGGGGTGAGTTGGCGAAGATAATATCAATATTTAACTCATTCAGAATCCGCCCAAATTTATTGGTGAGAATATAGACACTTTAAATGGGTTTTAACAAGGGCCTTTCGTATAATCGCCATTATGTTAAATAGAATCAAAAAACCTCCAATAAAATCGTTATAGTATTATTGTTTATTGAGTAGATAAGAGAATTAAATTAGTGAAATACTCAAATGAAAAAATAGTAAAAGCTCTCTTACTTTCTCCTTTACCACTACTTTTTTTCACAGCAGTCCTGTTTATCGTAATGAATCAGGAATACAGCCTATACTCGATTTTAGTGGTTCTTGTAGGGCACGGTCTTGTCTACTTGGCTTATTGTATTTTGACTGTACCTTTCAGCTTCATATTCTCAATTCTTTTAAATCGTTATAACAGTCTTAATTTATTAACTATCTGTATTGCCTCTATAATTATTGCTACTCCATTTTTTATTCTTTTTGGATGGAGTCACACAGGAGAAATTTCGAAAGAGTGGTGGAAGATGTATACAGATACATGGACTATCTTTATGGCTCTATTTCCTGGCTTATGTTATTGGCTATTTCTGATTAACCTAAAAGATAAGAAATCAAAGAATATTGAATAAACCATTGCATAGAGATTCTTAAATTTCCCTAAAATTAACATAATACACGTTATACGAAATTCTCTATTTTATTTTATATAAATCATATTTTTATAGTCAAATAAAAAGCCTAACTTAGCTGAATCGGGCTTTTTTAATAATTTACCAAGTTTCACGCCTGTTATTTGAGCAAAGTTCCACGATTTTGTTCAATTTTCATAAACATTATCCTATTTTTCATAATTCATTATTACATCTAATAGAACCGAAATTGGTACATAAAAAATAGGTGAGTTGGTAATCATAAAGAAAGAAAAATAACATTCTATATGTCGCAAATGACAAATAATGAATCGTCTAACAGAATTCAACCTTTAAAATTACAATCCTATTTTTTTGGCAGAGTTGCTTTAAAAAGCTTGAATACTTCTACTTAATTTAATTTTTATTGAAGTAGGTCACATAAATATTAAAAAATATTTTCTTTATAAATCAAATATATTTGAGCATATTTATAAAACGCTGCACAATCAAATTAAAATATTTGGCATAAATCTAAGATCAAGGTTTGTGCAGTTGTGCATTTCCGGGGGAAAAGATGTTCACGGCAGAATTGTTGGACGAAGCAAAAAAATTCATGCATCACATGCTGACCAAGGTGGTGGAATATGGCGGTTCAGATTTATTTATTACGGCTGATTTTCCACCGAGTATTAAACATCAAGGCTTAATGAAACCTTTTGGACAGCAGGAACTCACAGCTGAAAAAACCAAGCTGTTTGCCTACAGTCTGATGAATGATAAACAGCGTAAAGAATTTGAAACTGAACTTGAGTGCAATTTTGCCATCACCGTGCCAGGTGTTTCCCGTTTTCGGGTCAATGTGTTTGTACAACAACTTAATGTTGGCATGGTGATTCGTACCATTACTGCAGAAATTCCAAATTTCCAGAAGCTGAAATTACCGGAATCTCTGAAACATGTGATTATGGAAAAACGTGGACTGGTATTGGTAGTCGGAGGAACAGGTTCCGGTAAATCAACTTCACTCGCAGCCATGATTGACTATCGAAATGAAAATTCAGCCGGGCATATCATTACCGTAGAAGATCCGGTTGAATATGTGCACAAGCATAAAAAATCCATGATTACTCATCGTGAAGTCGGGGTAGATAGCCATTCTTGGCAAAATGCTTTAAAAAATACCTTACGTCAGGCACCCGATGTGATTTTGATCGGGGAAATCCGCGATACAGAAACTATGGAACATGCGATTGCTTTTGCTGAAACTGGGCATCTTTGTTTAGGCACGTTGCATTCCAATAATGCCAACCAGACTTTAGACCGGATTATTAACTTCTTCCCAGAAGAACGTCGCAATCAGTTGTTGATGGATTTGTCCTCCAATATGAAGGCTATTATTTCACAGCGTTTGGTTCGGACTCAGGATGGCAAGGGACGTCGAGCAGCCATTGAAATCATGTTAAATACACCGCTCATTTCAGACTTGATTTTGAAAGGCGAGTTTCATGAGCTGAAAGCCATTATGGCTAAATCCCGTGAACTGGGCATGCAGACTTTTGACCAAGCCTTATTTGATCTGTATAACCAGGGTGAAATTTCCTATGAAGAAGCTTTGCGTAATGCCGATTCTACCAATGAGTTACGCCTGCAGATCAAGCTGAAAAGTAACCGACAGGACAGTACTGCACCAGCTAGTGAAGCAACCCAATTCACCATGATGCAAGATCCAAAAGCGGATGAGAAAGAAGCAGAGAATACTTCGGTGTCAGAATAAACATTTACTCAAAAAATCACAGGCAGAATTTTCTGCCTGTTTTTTTATTGATCTTATTTATTATTCGATTCAATCCATAAAACTAGACGGTTTTACGTTGCACCACCAGCTTAAAATAAACAATACTGCTTAAGGTTAAAATACCGCATAGCATAAAAGCAAACTGATAACTGTAAGCTGCAATGATGGCACCAATCAGTAGTGAACCGATAGCAATCCCCAGATCATAAAACGTATAAAAAGTTGAAGTTGCATAGCCAATTCGATGCTTGGGCGCACATTGAATCGCCAAAGTTTGAATACACGGCTGCACACTACCAAAGCCCACACCAACCATGACTGCAGCCAGCATAAATCCCCATAAGCTCTGAATCTGGCTCAGTAAAAATAAACCCGAACTAAAAGCCAGTAATGCCGGATAAATCACATACTGCGGACCTTTACGATCATAAATTTTTCCGGTGATCGGCCGTAGGCTCATCATGGAAATTGCAAAAACTACAAAGAATAAACCGGCATAGGCCATTAAATCCTTGCTGGCTGCGAAGGGTGCGATAAAAGACATGATGCTCGCATAAGAAAAAGAAATCAGCATGGCCAATACTGCGACAGGCAGCACTTTCTTTTCCACAAAATCTGTCAGCTCAAGCGAGGTTTTCTTATTGGTATTTTTGATGATTTTTTCAGGTTCTTTGACCGGAATCAAAAAACAGAAGGCAAATCCGATAAAAACCAAGACGATCAATAGCATACTGACCTGAAAATAAGACCAGTATTCCATCAGGCTTAGACCTATTAACGGACCTAAGACAATCCCCAGATTAACCGACATGACAAAATAGCCCATGCCTTCACCTTTACGCTGCTCCGGAATAAACTGGTTCACAACAGGCACGCAAACTGTGGTCAAGATACTGAACCAGATGCCATGTAAGAAACGGATGATAAACAGAATCGTGACTTGATCTGCCAACAGATAAGTAAGTGAAAACAGGCTAAAGAACACTTCAGAAATAATCAGGGTTCTACGTACCCCAAATTTTTCGATAATTAAACCGCTAAAAGGTCGCACAGCAATGGCAGACACCATAAACAAGGTCATGGCCAGCCCCGCCTGGGTCAGGTTGCCGCCTAATTCTTTTAAGATGTATATTGGCAAAATTGTGGTTTGTGCAAAATAGAAAATAAATAAAAATAGGTTGTTGGCCAAACAAAGCACAAATGACTTGGTCCATAGTGGCGCTGCAATGGCGTTCATGATTTTCCTAAAATGATATGCTGTAAGACGCTAGGCTCAGCATGGGAAATTATTGTTATAAATAAGCGCGAGCTATCTAGGAGCGAAGGAGATATGAGCAAGACTTTAAGAAAAATAAGTGAAAAATACAATGATATTTCATGATAAATGCATGAAATTTAATTTGAACTAGGAAATGCAACGCTTGATCTTTAATAAAAAAATCAGCCCGGAGGCTGATTTTTTAAAGTTAAAATGGCTTAGAGGCCAGCTTCATATTCTGTATTGGAAAGCAGCTTTTCGACATCTGCCATATTGTCTGGCTTGATTTTATAGATCCAGCCTTTGCCATATGGGTCATCATTAATGAAATCTGGATCATCTTCAAGATCAGGATTGATTTCAACCACTACACCCGACACTGGTGCATGAATATCGGAAGCTGTTTTTACTGATTCAACCACGCCAGCTTGTTCGCCCGCAGTAATATGTGAATCAAGATCTGGTGCTTCTACATAGACTAAATCGCCTAACGCATCCTGTGCATGGTCGGAAATACCGGTCACAACAAGATCACCCTCAATGCGCACCCATTCATGTGTACTTGCGTACTTTAATTCTGCAGGATGATTCATTGATAACTCCTTAAAAATCTTAAGATCATTTTTGACATGTTTTATACATTCTTTTTAAGCAAAACAAAAGGCTTATACTTCCTTATAAATAAGGATCTTTGCGCCAGTTGCTCGGGCTGCGACCACTCCAGCGTTTAAATGCTCTGCTAAAATTGGCGACATCACTATAACCCAGTTCATCGGCAATCTGTTCCAGAGTGAAATCTGTCCGGGATAATAACGAGGTGGCATGCCGGTAACGCACTTCATCGACCAGGGTAGAAAAGGAGGTGCCTTCGGCGGCGAGTTGACGTTTTAAGGTGCGGTCAGACATGTGCAAGCGATCCGCCACACTTTCAATACTGAGATAGTGTTGCTCAGCATGGGTCAATATATCCCGGACACGCATGGCAATCCGATGCCGTTCACCCAAGGCAGAAAGTTCCGTTTCACACTGGTTAATCGCAATCTGGCTGGCAATCGGATCGGCGTGCACCAGCTTATTCATCAGGTAACTTTTATCAAAGCTCAGAATTAAATGCGGTTGTTCAAAACGGAACTGATGCGTTGGAAACTTCGCCATAAAGCGTTCAAAACCTTCCGGCTTCTTAAAATCGAAGTCGATTTCTCCCGTGGCATCGGTAACGCCTGTAATGGCTTTGGCCATACTGATCAGACCAATCATCAAGGCAATGGAAATTTCGGTGCGCAGCGGTTCAAGCTGAATATCGGTTTGCAGCTGTACCGTGGCTTTAGCACCAAAAGTCGAGAAAAACAGTTGCAGGAAGGGTAAACGAAGTTGAATAAATCGATTCGCCAGTACCAGCGCATCGGTAATATTATTCGCCGTCATAATCGCATAGCCAATAAAGCCATGAATCGAGATCCGCATCTGTGTGCCGAGATGATAACCCAAGGTCGGCTCTCCGGTCAGTTTCAGGGCATATTTGACCAGTTCGTTGGCGACAGGGGTTGGAATACGAAAATCAGGATCTGCCAACTGTTCACTGGTCAGGCTAAAAGGTTGGAAAAGCGATTCATTGTTATAACCCCAGCGGGAAATGACATCGAGAAGCAGGAGACCGTAAACACCTGGAATTCCTTGGTCTTGGCGTGGAGCAATTGTTTTCATGCGCGATCCGTTGCACTCATTCAAATTTTTTTATTTATAAATAGATATTGGCATGAAGCCGCCAAATTTTTCATTAAAATTGTTGGACAAAATTTTGGCGATTGTGACTCTGCCACTGGCAGATTAGTCTAAATTCAGCATTAAAATCAATTTAAACCACATAATTTTATTGATGAAATTAAAATTATTTTATTGAACCGGACACATCTCTGCATTGGCTGACTAAGGACAAGGAAATTGCTTAAGCATTGAATAGGACTTCTTCAGAGAGCTTTCAGAACTAGAGAGTTATGTCATTTCATTAAAATACCAGATAGATGGCAACTTGCTGTTCATCTGTAGAGAAAATTTTACAAAGAAAGGTCTGGGCAAAGTTTTCCTTTTTCCAGACCTGTTCAATATTAAGGACGAGCAAATCATTAGAAGTTTTGAAATCTTCTAGAGATCATATTATTCATGATCTTTTGATGCTTTGACCTGTTGCTGAATCAGCATGCCACCAGTTTGACGCTGCCAAAGTTGGGCATAGATGCCATTTAATGCCACCAGTTCATCATGCGTGCCTTGCTCGGCGATTCGACCTTGATCCAGCACAATCAGACGATCCATCTGGGCAATGGTCGACAGGCGATGCGCAATGGCAATCACGGTTTTACCTTGCATTAAGTCGTCCAGACTGTTCTGAATGGCGGCTTCGACTTCAGAATCCAGCGCACTGGTCGCTTCATCCAGAATCAGAATCGGCGCATCTTTCAGGAATACACGTGCAATTGCAATTCGCTGACGCTGTCCGCCGGAAAGTTTCACGCCACGTTCACCGACATAGGCTTCATAGCCTTTTTTGCCACGCAAATCCGTCAGATTGGGAATAAACTCTTCCGCTTTGGCTTCACGCACAGCTTCAAACATCTCTTCATCAGTCGCATCCGGACGACCATATTTAATGTTTTCCGCGACCGTGCGATGTAGCAGCGAGGTATCTTGAGTCACTAATGCAATGTTCTTGCGCAAACTGTCCTGAGTGACCTCATCAATATCCTGACCATCGATTAAGATACGACCCTGATTGATATGATAAAAATGCAGCAACAGTTGAATCAAGGTAGATTTCCCGGCACCTGAACGGCCGACAATACCAATCTTTTCGCCTGGGCGAATGGTCAGATTAAACTGATCAATCACGTTTTTATCATTATAGGCAAAGCTGACATTTTCGAATTTGATTTCACCATGATTGAGCTGTAGCTCTTTGGCACCCGGTTTATCTTCAATGGCAATTTTTCGGCCTAAAGTTTTCATACCATCCTGAATGGTACCGACATTTTCAAACAGGGCAGAGGTCTGCCACATCATAAATTCGGCAATACTGTTCAGTTTCAGTACCATTGCCGTGGTTGCAGCAATAATGCCCAGCTCGGCCTGACCTTCCATCCACAGCCAGATCGCGGTACCCAGTACGCCACCATATAACACTACACTCAGCAGTAAAATACTGATTTCGTATTGGGCACCCAGACGCATCTGTTTATATACCGTTACCATAAATTCCTGCATAGAGGTCTTGGCATACTGGCTTTCACGACCGGCATGAGCAAATAGCTTGACGGTCTGAATATTGGTATAGGCATCCGTAATACGCCCGGTCATGACGGCACGAGCATCCGCCTGGGCATTGGAAATTTTGCTCAAACGCGGAATGAAATAACACGCTGCACAGATAAACAAGGCTAGCCAGACCATCAATGGAATGATCAGCAAGGGTGAAATTGCACCCAAAACAATATTGATGGTGATGAAATAAATCAGCACATAAGCCAGCATGTCACCCAGAATCACCCAGAATTCGCGTACTGCCAGAGCGGTTTGCATGACTTTGGCCGATAATCGTCCGGCAAAATCGTTGTGGAAAAAATCCAGGCTTTGTTTCATCAGCAGATTATGAAAGCGCCAGCGTAAACGCATGGGAAAGTTGCTATACAGAATTTGATGCTTAATCAGTGATTGTGCGCTGGCGAAGAAAATATTGGCCAGCAGAACAATACTCAGTAAGGTTAAATTACTGGCATGTTGCTCCAGAAAAGTATCGGGCTGGCTTTTACTGAGCCAGTTCACCAGCTCACCAATTTTTGAATACAGTAAGGCTTCGAAGCTGGCAGCACCGGCAGTACACAGCACCAGAATCAGCAAATAACGGCGGACTCCATAGGCTGCCTGCCAGACAAATGGAAAAAACCTGGTTGGTAAAGGTTGATTCAGATTTTTGGTGGGATAGGGGTCAACCAGTCTTTCAAGCCATCGAAACATTATCGTACTCTTATCATGCATTTTGCTTTTCGGGAATTATAAAGGATTCTGTTTTTTTAAGCCCGTAATTGGGTGAAATTGCCACAAAATGATTCACTCAATTAAAACTTAGATTATAAAACTTAAACTAAAGCCAGATTTATGCCAGTCAGGTTTTAAATAGATGAGGAAATAAAAAAGCCTGAAATGCAGCAGCACCTCAGGCTTGAGATTGGATGACTTGTATTTAAGTAATAATAGAAGACGGTTGAGTAAATGCTTCCTTTAAATCAAGACCTGAAGGCGCTTGATAGACCTTTAATCCAAATTCCGGAATAATCGCCAGCAGATGATCCATGATATCCGACTGGATATTTTCATACTCCACCCAGGCGGTAGTATTGGTAAAAGCATAAATCTCTAATGGTAAACCCTCACTGGTTGGCTGCAATTGGCGCACCATCAGGGAATGATTTTTACTAATGCCCGAATGTTGTTGCAGATAAAACTCTACATAGGCACGGAAAGTTCCCAGATTGGTGAGACGGCGCTGGTTATATTGCGAATGATGACTCAGTTGCAGGTTAAATTGTTCCAGTTCCTCTGATTTGGTATTCAGGTATTGATCCAGCAAAATAAAATTTTTCAGCTTATTCTGTTCTTCAGCCGACATAAAATGCACGCTGCTTTGATCAATATGAATCGAGCGCTTGATCCGGCGCGCACCGGCTTCCTGCATACCACGCCAGTTTTTAAAAGTGTCCGTCACCAGTTTATTGGTGGGAATCGTGGTCACTGTTTTATCAAAATTCTGTACCGTAATGGTATGTAATGACATATCAATGACATCTCCGTCCGCATTCAGCGAGGGCATTTCGATCCAGTCGCCAATACGCACCATGTCATAAGATGAAATCTGAACCGACGCCACCAGCGACAAAATGGTATTTTGAAAGACCAGCATCAACACCGCGGCCATGGCACCGAAGCCAGCCAGCAAGGTAAAGACATCCTTTTTCAGGAAAGTGCCGAGAATCATCAGGCCACAGACAATAAAGATAATCAGCTTGACCAGCTGCAAATAACCTTTGATGGGTTTGTTACGGGATTTGGGATTACGCTGATAGACCAGATTAAAAATATTCAGTAATTCACCCAGGGCCAAGGCAATTGTCAGGAAGATAAAAGCCTGTGCCCCCATTTGCACAAAGGATTCAACCTTGTCAGATAAATGCGGTACCGTGGTAATCCCGTTCATGATTACGACTGCCGGAACAATATTGGCAATCCGGCGAATCACGCTATGCTCGGCAAAAATCTGATTATTGGCAAAAGGCATTCTGGAAATCAGTTGACGTATTCCGCGTACCACAATTTGCTTGGCAAATAGATTGGCAAGAATCGCCAGTAAAATCACAATACTCAGTGAAGATAGCATTTCCAGCCATGGGTACTGATCTGCCCATTCTTGAATATTCCGAATAAAATTAAACTGTTCCAAACGATCTTTCTCTTCAATCAAAAATTTAGATCAAGTTTATAGATTTGGATCAGGTTTTTTAATATTGGATAACTTTTTAAAACATATCTATTGGTCAGAATCATTCAATAAAAGTGCATAAAAATGAAAAAACCGGCGAATTCGCCGGTTTCTGATTTTCGATATTTCATTGATGATATCGCGATGCTTACCACATCAAATCATCAGGAATTACATAAGCTGCATACGGATCTTCTTCATCAGTGGTTTCTTCATTTTTCTCTGAATTATTCACAATAATAAAGCCCTGCATTTTCGCATTGATACGATCTGCCAGAGCTTTAGGCAAGAAAGCATAGCTGTCATTTTCACGGGCAATCACCAGACTGCCTGCCACCAGCGCATTATAGATTTGCTGATTTAAATAGACTTTCTTGATTTTACTGTCATCAATAAACTGATACACCGCATCGCCATCAGTATCACGGATTTTGTGCTGATTAATCATTTGCATGATTGCGGCTTTGAGTTCTTTTTCCTGCAAAGCTGCTTTTTTCTCTTGCTCAATCGCCTGATCTTTAGCCATTTTTTGCTGTTTGTCTTGTTCAATCTTGGCCTTGATTTCAGCCTCGGTACCGTCACCGGTGCGTTTTTCATGCACAGCCTGTTTAGACAGTTTTTTGGCTTTTTTATTATCGACCAATCCTGCCTTTAACAATTGTGCCTGCAATGCATTTTTAACCATGAGAATGTCCAGATATTAGTCGTGTTGATGTCGATAACGTAAATAAATCACCCAATACGTGAGACTGAGAACCAGACTCAGCACTGCCGGGATCAGGAATGCATTTAATTTTAAATAAGGATATAGCCAGCTGGCAAGAATGCCACCGCTTAAAAAACCGAGCAAAATAAGCAAATGCAGAACCACGCGTCGTGATTCCACCTCTAAACCGCGCAAACGGTAGCCCATCGCCAAGCCGAGGTCGGTCAGTACGCCAGATAAATGCGTGGTGCGAATGATGGCACCTTTATAGTGGCTAACCATGGCATTTTGCACACCCATGGCAACACAGGCCCATAACAAGGCATAACGCGGGAAATAGGGCAATAATAACCAGCAGATCAAAATAAAAATAGCCACCAGGCTTAAAGGGTAACCATAAAGCTGCCCCAAGCGAAAGTGGCTATTTCCAAGAATCAGTCCGCTATAGGATGAACCAATGACATAGCAGAGTGTGACCAGAAAGAGATACAACATCTGTTCTGGTTGCCAGTTCAGCAGGGCCATGGCCAGCATGCTGACATTGCCGGTCATATGTGAAACAGACTGGTGCAGTACCGTCACCAGACCCAGGACGTTAATCATGCCGGCATTGACCGCAAGAAAAAACGCCCCTAATTGTACCCAGGTAGGTAAACGCTGTAATGGCATAACAACATCATTGGCTAAACATATTGATTAATCAATATAAAATCAATTTGATGCGCGGTCTACTGCTGCAGTAAATAAAACATCAGTCGATGAGTTTAGCGCGGTTTCAGTAGAATCCTGTAATACGCTAATGACCATACCAATTGCAACGACTTGCATGGCAATATCCGAAGAAATCCCAAACAGGCCACATGCAACTGGAATCAGTAACAATGAACCTCCTGCAACCCCTGAAGCGCCACATGCCGAAACGGTTGCCACCACAGAAAGAATGAGCATAGTGCTGAAATCGACGCTAATCCCCAAAGTATTTACAGCCGCCAATGACAATACAGTAATGGTCACAGAAGCACCTGCCATGTTGATCGTAGCACCCAAAGGAATTGCGATACTTGAAGTTGATTCCTTGACGCCCAGACGTTTTGCCAAGTCCAGATTGACTGGAATATTGGCTGCCGAACTACGGGTAAAGAAAGCGGTAATGCCACTTTCGCGCAAGCAAGTGAATACCAGTGGATACGGGTTGTTGCGTGTCATTAAGGCAACCAGAAGCGGATTAATTACCAGTGCAACGAAAACCATCGTTCCGAGCAACACAGCAAGTAAATGTACGTAACTGGTCAGCGTATCCAGACCAGATTCAGCAAAAGTCACTGCAACCAGACCAAAAATACCCAAAGGTGCAAAGCTGATCACTAAACGAATCACATAGTTCACTGCAAAGGCGGCATCATTCAAAAGCGTCTTGGTGCTATCCGATGCATGACGGAAGGCAATACCCAAGGCCACTGCCCAAGCCAGAATACCAATAAAGTTTGCTTCAGCAATCGCAACGACCGGATTGGTAACAAAACTGAGCAGTAAATTCTTCAGGATTTCTACCAGACTGCCAGGTGGCTGTAATTCAGCTTGTGCAGCGATATCCAGAAACAGCGTACTTGGAAATAAGATGCTCGACACCACAGCGCTCAGTGCAGCAAGGAACATACCCACTGCATACATGATCATAATCGGTTTGATGGGGGTGTTGGATTGACCCACCTTAAAATTCGCGATAGAAGCTAAAACTAAAATGAAAACCAGAATCGTTGCAACAGACTTCAAGGCTTTAATAAACAGGTCGCCCAATAGGCTTAATGAGGGAGTAGCTTCGGGAAATACCACAGCCACACCCACACCTAAAATAATGGCGATGATGATTCGAGAGACTAAGCTCATGCGCATAAGGGCAGAAAACATAAGGTTGCCTTGTGAAAATTACGAGGGCTAAATTTGGGAAAAAGTTGCGCTATTTTATACTTAATTTAAACAAGGCTTAAAATATATTTTTATATAAAAACCAAGATATTGATATTATTGATTTATTCTAAAATTAATTGCTTTAAAACATTGCTTATATTGAAGAAAAACTTCTTAAAATGATGAATAAATCACCACTTTTAAAATTGTATTCATGAAATAAATATCAAAGTTAAATAGATAAATTCAAATTATATTTGAAAATTTAAGAAGTTAGAACTTATGACCGGTTGGAATTTCCGGCCATAAGTTCAAGTATCTGCTGTCTTAAATTGTATAATCTTTATGCTGCTCAAAGATCTCTGGCGCCAGGTCCTGAATCGCCTGAAAATGGGTCAGATAAATGCGCCCGCTCAAATGCGTCATCAATTTAGAAGCTTGCAGCTTGTCTATGACCGGACCTTTGACTTCGGCAAAATGCAGACGAATATCCAGTTTGGCCAGTTCCGCATTTAAATCTTCCAGCATTTCCAGGGCACTCAGATCAATCGCACTGATGCTGGAATAGTTGATAATCACATGTTGTAGCTGGTCATTCAGGCTGATCTCATTGATCAGATAACCTTTGAAGCTATTGGCATTCAGAAACGTCAGATTCTCATCAATCCGTAGTGACAGCACCCGGTCGGAGGTACTGACCTGATGCCGCTGAATATTACGAAAATGCTGGGTTCCTTCGACCAGACCGACAACTGCAATATGCGGACGGCTGATTCGCCATAACATCAGCACAAAGGTCGAGACGATTCCAATAATCAAACCGGTGGAAATATCAATCAGGACCACGCCCAGAAAAGTAATCCACATGGCAAGGCCATCTGCCTTGGAATAGCGCCAGGCATCAAAAAATGGCTGGAGATTAACCAGCTTCCAGATGGAAACAATAATCGTCGCGGCCAGAATGGTCAGCGGCAGATCTTCAAAAAATCCGGTAAAGAACAGACTCACGAAAATAATCAGAATCGAGGATAAAACACCGGCCATAGGTGATTTGGCACCGGCATCGGCGTTTACTACAGTCCGTGACAGGCTGCCCGTGACAGGAAAAGCTGAACTCACGCCTGCACTGATATTGGCCAGACCGAGCGCAATCAGTTCCTGATTACTGTTTAAATGACTGCGTTGCTGCAAGGCCGTCGCTTGAGCAATCGATAGTGACTCCACAAAACTGATCATGGCGATCATGCTGGCACCCGGTAATAAGGTCATGACCAGTTCCCAGTTCCAGTGTGGAAAAGACAAGGGTGGAAAACCGGACGGAATTGCACCGACGGTTTTAATGCCCTGAAGCTTTAAATCCAGAAATACAATTGCTGCAATGCCGAGACATACCAGAATCAGGGGCACTGCACGTACCAGAAAATCTGTAGAGCCGATCCGGCTTTGTACAGCCTGAGATTTTAATAACTTGGGCAGATAGATTAACAAACCTATAGAGAACAGGCCGAAAATCAGGCTCGGCACGTGCAGCAGCGGGAAATATTGCAGCAAACTGCTGACAAACTCCGGAAGGTTATTGGCTTTTAAAGGAAGATCGACCAAAAACTTTAACTGCCCAAACGCAATCAATAAGGCAGAGGCAATAATAAAGCTTTGAATCACGGGATGACTGATCAACTGGATCAGAAAACCAAAACGGAATAATCCCAAAAGCAGGGAAATAATCCCGACCATCAGTGCCAATAAAGTCGCAGCTTCAATATAGACTGGTGAGCCGACTTCAAAAAGTGGATTGAGCGTAGCAAAAGTCATTATGGAAATGATGGCTACCGGGCCAATCGATAAAGTCGAACTCCCACCGAGCAGGGCATAAATGATCATCGGCAGGATGCTCGCATATAAACCCATGATCGGCGGCAATCCTGCCAGCATGGCATAGGCCATCCCTTGAGGCACCAGCATTGCCACCACAATCAGGGCAGCCAGCACATCAGACTTAAATTTGACCGGCGTGTAGTGGCTTAACCATGCCCAGGCAGGCAGTCTATGCAGAAGTTTAGACTTGGAATTTTGCATAAAAAGGTCTAAATCACAAATATAGATATATTATGCACAAATTCTGCTAAGAAGTCTTAGCTGATCTAGATTCTTGATGAATCATGTTTAAAATGAAACATCTGGGTCAGTCGTAGATCATTTAAAAAACTCTATGATCGTGATCTTAGTGGTGTAGAACGACCTCAATAAGAGTTTAAAGAAACTTATCTTGATGACTGAAAAAAGAAAGATTCTTTATTTAGCTGGATTGCCACAATACAATTGATAAAGGGTATTTAAGACCACAATCAAATTTTGATCTTTAATTGAATAATAAATCTGTTTGCCGTCGCGCCGGGTATCTACCACATCGCTTTTGCGCAACATCATGAGCTGCTGGGAAAGTGTCGGCTGTTTAATCTCAGTTATTTCCTCAATTTCTGAAACATTCAGTTCCGCTTGAGACAGATGACATAAAATAAGAAGACGGTCGGTATTGGCCAGAGATTTTAAAATGCCAACGACCTGTTCTGCTGAATCGCGCATAGTCGTGATTTCAAAATCGGTTTTCATTCAATATGTCCATTATAAAGTTACAGCCCGCTAATTATACGGGTCTTAGCCCGTAATACCTTGCTAAAAACAGTTAAGTTTTATGGTTTTTAATGAATTGAATTATCAATTAAAATTATATTTTAAATATTGATAGATAAGATAAATTTATTGCATAGTGCAGAAAGTATTTTAGTTCACATTCGTGCAATGAAGTGCAAGTTTCATCAAACATCTACAAAGCAAAAAAATGCTTGTATGATGTTTAAGCGACTTGAACCAATAACATCAGGGATATCATCATGAGTACAGATTCAGCTTTTCCAACACCGAATAATTTAGGTATAGCGGTTTATAGTAATAATGCAGACGCGATTGGAAATACACCGCTTGTTCGTATTAATCGTGTGATTTCCGCTCCGGCCACGGTACTTGCGAAAATTGAAAGCCGTAATCCGGCATTCTCAGTCAAGTGTCGTATTGGTGCCGCGTTGATTAATGATGCTGAAAAATCTGGCAAGCTCAAATCCGGTATGCATATTGTCGAGCCAACCAGCGGCAATACCGGTATTGCATTGGCTTTTGTTGCGGCAGCCAAAGGTTATGACATTACTTTGACTATGCCTTCAAGTATGAGTATTGAACGCCGTAAGGTGGTGAAAGCATTGGGTGCCAATCTGGTTTTGACTGATCCGGCCAAAGGCATGAAAGGCGCGATTGAAGAAGCACAACGTCTAGTCAATGAAAATCCTGAACTGTACTACCTGCCACAACAGTTTGAAAATCCGGCCAATCCTAAAATTCATGAAGAAACTACGGGCCCAGAAATCTGGGAAGCGACTGCGGGCAATGTCGATATTCTGGTCGCAGGTGTCGGAACGGGTGGAACCATTACCGGTATTTCACGCTACTTTGAAAAGGTAAAAAATAAGCCTTTATATTCAGTGGCGGTGGAACCCGCTGAGTCTGCAATTATTGGTCAGGCCAAACGCGGTGAAGACATTACACCTGGACCACACAAAATTCAGGGGATTGGTGCCAACTTCATTCCGGGTAATCTGGATTTAGACCTCGTTGATGAAGTGATTGCCATTAATAGCGCAGATGCAGTCGAGTGGGCACGTAAAACGGCAGCTCAGGAAGGTATCCTGGTCGGCATTTCAAGTGGCGCGGCTATGGCAGCAGCGGCACAATTGGCGGCTCGCCCTGAAAATGCCGGTAAAAATATTGTGGTGATTTTGCCAGACGGTGGTGAACGCTATCTGTCTTCGATCTTATTTGAAGATATTTCTGCCGAATAACATTGATGCATTTTATATTTTAAATACTGCCATACAAGCCCGAAGTCATCTTCGGGCTTTTTATTGGGTGGTTTTAAATCGCAGCAGGACGCTGCATTATTTTTAAAATAGTCAGATGAAAGACTTGACCTTACCATGATGGGAATGTTTAAGCTATAAGCTCAACAGTGAGTTGAAGCATGGAGATGGGCATGGCAGAACAAGACAGCAACCGCTTATATGAACAGCAGGTGCAGATTGGCGGTATGACCTGCGCCTCCTGTGTAGCTCGGGTGGAAAAAGCCTTGAAAAAAATTGAAGGCGTGGTCGAGGCGTCTGTCAATCTATCGACTGAAAAAGCTTTTATTAAAAGCCAGCAGCCAATTGCTGCCGCTGCGCTGGTTCAAGCAATTGAAAAATCCGGTTTTGATGTACCGACGCAACAGTTTGATTTAAATATTGAAGGCATGACCTGTGCATCCTGTGTGGCTCGCGTAGAAAAAGCCCTAAAAAAAGTGGAAGGCGTGCTGGATGCACAAGTGAATCTGGCCACTGAAAAGGCGCATGTGAGTGCGATCAACTCTGTACCATTGTCCAAACTAACTCAGGCAGTGCAAAAAGCCGGTTTTGATATTCAGAGCAATCGGATTGAACTGGCTATTGAGGGTATGACTTGCGCTTCATGTGTGGCACGGGTTGAAAAAGCTTTATTGAAAGTAGAAGGTGTCAGCGAAGCACAGGTCAATCTGGCCACCGAAACTGCCTGGGTGAAGGCCTCGCATGCCCAGATTCCGGCCTTGATTGCTGCGGTGGAGAAAGCCGGTTATCAGGCCACCATAAAATCTGGTAGGGATATGTCGACAGATAGCCATGATGCTTTTCAGGAAAAGAAAGCCAATGAAACGGCACAACTGAAACGAGATTTATGGCTTGCAGTCATTCTGACAGCACCTGTATTTATTCTGGAAATGGGCTCGCATCTGATTCCGGCATTTCATCATTTTATTGCCCATACGCTGGGAACCCAGAACAGCTGGTATCTGCAGTTTGTACTGACCACTTTGGTGCTGATTATTCCGGGACGGCGTTTTTATCAGCATGGGATTCCGGCATTGTTACGCTTGGCACCGGATATGAACTCGCTGGTGGCCGTTGGAACCATTGCCGCCTATGGCTTTTCCTGTATCGCGACCTTTTTTCCGCAGTTGTTACCGCAGTCCACCGTGCATGTGTATTTTGAAGCGGCCGCCGTCATTGTCGCGCTGATTTTACTGGGGCGCTATCTGGAAGCCAAAGCCAAAGGGAAAACCTCAGAAGCGATTCAGTATCTGATCGGCTTGCAACCGAAAACAGCCCGAGTACAACAAAATGATCACTGGGTTGATCTGGCAATTGCCGATGTACAACAAGGCATGCTGATTGAAATCCGTCCGGGTGAAAAAGTCGCCGTCGATGGTGAAGTGGTTGCAGGACAAAGTTATATTGATGAAGCGATGATTAGCGGTGAGCCTTTACCTGTGGCCAAACAGGCTGGCGATCAGGTGGTCGGCGGTACGGTAAACCAGAACGGAACCCTACAAATCAAAGCTACTGCAGTCGGTCAGGATTCGGTACTGGCGCAGATTATTCAGATGGTAGAACAGGCGCAAGGCTCAAAACTGCCAATTCAGGCGGTGGTCGATAAAGTGACTTTATGGTTTGTGCCGGCTGTTATGGCACTGGCGGCCTTGACCTTTATGGTCTGGTTCCTGTTTGGGCCTGAGCCGAATCTGACCTACGCCTTGGTAAATGCGGTCGCCGTACTGATTATTGCCTGTCCATGTGCGATGGGGCTGGCGACTCCTACTTCAATTATGGTCGGAACTGGCCGTGCAGCAGAACTGGGCGTGTTGTTCCGTAAGGGCGAAGCATTGCAGTTATTGCAGCAAACCAAAGTCGTCGCGCTGGATAAAACTGGAACCTTGACTGAAGGAAAACCATTGCTGACCGACTTTGAAGTCACCGCTGATTTTAATCAGCAGACCGTATTACAGCTGGTGGCTTCGGTGGAGGCCAAGTCAGAACATCCGATTGCCCACGCCATTGTTCAGGCTGCTCGCGAGCAAGAGCTGGAACTGATGGACGTGACGGATTTTGATTCAATTACTGGTGCAGGGGTCAAAGCACAGGTGTCCGGTCAGCAACTGCATATTGGTGCAGAACGTTTGATGCAGGACTTGGGCTTAAATGTCGATCTGTTTAGAGACACTGCACAAAAGCTCGGTGATCAGGGCCGCAGTCCTTTATATGTAGCGATTAATCAAAAGCTGGCTGCAATTATTGCCGTAGCCGATCCGATTAAACCGACCACTTATAGCGCGATTCAGGCCTTGCATGACCAAGGCCTCAAAGTGGCGATGATTACCGGGGATCACCAGCATACCGCACAGGCGATCGCCAAACAGCTGAAAATCGATCAGGTGATTGCCGAAGTCTTGCCGCATGAAAAAGTCGATGCGGTACGTCAACTCCAGCAGCAATATGGTGTGCTCACTTTTGTTGGAGATGGAATCAATGATGCGCCGGCACTGGCACAGGCCGATGTCGGTATGGCGATTGGTACCGGTACCGATGTCGCGATTGAAGCAGCCGATGTGGTGTTGATGTCAGGCAATTTACAGCATGTGGCAACGGGGATAGGCTTGAGTCAGGCGACCATGCGCAATATCAAACAGAACCTGTTTTGGGCCTTTGTCTATAATATTGCCTTAATTCCGATTGCTGCAGGTGTGCTATATCCATTCTGGGGCATCTTGTTATCGCCAATGTTTGCCGCAGGCGCGATGGCACTATCCTCCGTGTTCGTCGTCAGCAATGCCTTGAGATTAAAAGCCTATCAACCGGTGCAGTTTAAGGAGTCAGTATGATGAATATTGGTCAGGCCGCAAAACGGTCCGGCATCTCTGCGAAAATGATTCGTTATTATGAAGACATTGGTTTGTTGCCGGCTCCGAAACGCAGTGATACAGGTTATCGGGTTTATAGTGATGCGGATATTAAAACCTTAAGTTTTATCCAGCATGCACGTGAACTTGGATTTTCTTCAGAGCAGATGAAAGAATTACTCGGTCTGTGGCTGAACAGCTCACGCCAGAGTAGTGAGGTCAAACAGCTGGCACAAAAACATATCCAGTTTTTACAACAGAAAATTGCTGATATGCAGCATATGCTATTAATTTTACAGCAATCGGTTGAGCAGTGTGCCGGCAATGAACAGTCCGATTGCCAGATTTTAAAACAGATTGAACAGGGTATCATTCCTGGGCAGCACTGACCTGATCTGCAGTTCAGCTCAGATTAAATATCGTCTGCCGAATCAGATAAACTTTAAACCGATCCTATGGAGCTAAACATGAAATTCCGTATTGAAAACATGACCTGTGGTGGCTGCGCGCGCAGTGTCACGGCTACGATTAAAGATCTGGATGAAAATGCCACTGTGAATATTGACGTGGCCAGCAAACTGGTCGAGGTTGAATCGAGTGTGAGCGAATCCGAGATTGTTGCAGCTTTAACTGAAGATGGTTTTCCACCTGTGGCAGCCTGATGGGTGTCGAGTTAAATCGCGAAAGTGATCTTATGCACTCATACAAACAAATAAAAAAATGCCTGATTCGATCAGGCATTTTTTTATTATAGTGATTATACCGATGAGATTTTATCTGGCGTCATCAGCGCCTGATTAATATACAGCTTAATCAGACGTTCACGTGACCCAATCGCTTTTTGGTAATTGGTCGAATTTAATAACAGCGAAGCGCCATAGGTGACTGTCCAGATATAAGACAAATAATCGCGAATCGACATGGCACTTTCTAAAGCCACCAGATAATCATGGGTGATGTCTTTAATCCGGATAATCCGTTCTTCACGAATACGATAAAGCTCCTGAAATAATTCTTTCAAATTTTTCTCGTTATTGGTTAAACGCTCTTCAATGACATGCAACAGGATGGTTCGGTTTGAATTGAGCATGTGATAGAGCATATATTGTGAAACATAATTTTTAATATCGTTATTATGCTTTTTTGATATTTCTAGAATTCTTTTTTCATTCAGAATAATCAGTTCTAAATATAACTGGTTCTTGCTTTTAAAATGTTTGTAGATGGTTCCTTTTGCGATGTCCAGTTCACTGGCCAGCTCACTCAGGGTAATGTCCTGATTATTATCCAGTAGCAGGCTTTCCGCCATGCTGAGGATCTTCTCTTTACGAAGAAGGAAGTTCTGCTGTCTTACAGTCGTCATCTTCTTGGTCCATACTTTTCGAAAAAGAACCTTTCAAGAATATGCAATTTTGCACGCGATGGCTATAAAACTAAGGTCGTGATATTTATCTCATTTTGTATATTTATGCAGCAACTGCTGACAAATAAAAATAGCGATGCTAAGCGGACAGAAATATTGTCAAGAAAACTGAACCCTAGAGATCAACTTTGCTAAATAAAATTCCATTTTCAGTATAATTATTTTATTGTTTCAGCGCACGAAGCTAAATCCTTTGACTGTTTTAAGCCCATATTCATCAGGGTTTAGTACGGAAAGTAGATCAATATTAAGCTGGCATATTCAGTCACTTATACTGAACATAAAGACGTGATTTTCAATGCAACTTTATGAATCTAGATATAGATTTAATACTGCAGGAATTGGATATCACGATTTTAAAATGGCCTGCCTGGATTCTAATGAAAATTAGAAAATATTTGGCAACAGGATTGAGTATCACCCTTTAAGGAATTTAGAAATGCCGATTTATAATGCGCCGCTAAAAGACATGGAATTTATTTTAAATGACGTATTCCAAGCTGAAAAATTTTGGCAAGGTAATGAAAATCTTGCACATTTAGATATGGCAACGGCAAATGCAATTCTGGAAGAGATGGCCAAATTTTCGAAGAATGTCATTCTTGACCTGAATCGTCCTGCTGATGAAGAAGGTGGTGCTCAGTTTAACAATGGTGTGGTGACAACACCCAAAGGTTTTAAAGAAGCTTTCAGACAGTTTGCCGAAGGTGGCTGGGTAGGCTTGGGTGCGCCTGAAGAATGGGGCGGGCAAAACATGCCGAAAATGCTCACGGTTCTGGCGGATGAAATGATCTGGAGCACCAATCCATCTTTCATGCTTTATCCGCTATTAACGGTGGGTGCAGGTATGGCGATCAGTGACCGCGCCTCACAGGAACAGAAAGAAACTTATTTACCAAAATTCTATACGGGTGAATGGTCGGGCACTATGTGTCTGACTGAACCACATTCCGGCACAGATCTTGGCATTATCAAGACCAAAGCTGAACCGAATGAAGATGGTTCGTACAATATTACCGGTACCAAAATTTTTATTACCAGCGGTGAGCATGATCTGAGTGAAAATATCATTCATCTGGTGCTGGCAAAAACTCCGAATGCACCAGCAGGTTCACGTGGTATTTCATTATTTATTGTGCCGAAATTCCTGATCAATGCCGATGGTTCACTGGGTGAGCGTAATACAGTCGCTGCCGGTTCGATCGAACATAAAATGGGAATTAAAGGCTCGGCGACCTGCGTCATGAACTTTGACGGCGCCAAGGGCTATATGGTTGGCAATGAAAATGAAGGTCTGGCCGGCATGTTCGTGATGATGAACTACGAACGTTTGTCTATGGGAATTCAGGGCATTGGTGCAGCAGAATTTGCCTACCAGAATGCGGCACAATATGCGACGGACCGTTTACAGGGCCGTGCATCAACTGGTGCAAAATCTCCAGAAAAACCAGCCGATTCAATTCTAGTCCATGGCGATGTACGCCGTATGCTGCTCAATGTACGTGCTAACAATGAAGCTTCACGTGCGTTTGCGGTGTATGTAGGTCAACAACTGGATATTACCAAATACTCAACCGACCCTGAAGCGGTGCGTAAAGCGACTGACCGTGTGGCGCTGTTAACGCCAATCGCCAAAGCTTATTTGACCGACAAGGCACTGGATTCTGCACTGGAAGCGCAAATGTGCTTCGGTGGTCATGGCTATATCCGTGAATGGGGCATGGAACAGTGTATTCGTGACCTGCGTATTTCACAGATTTATGAAGGCACCAATGGCGTGCAGGCGATTGACCTGATTGGGCGTAAAACCACCAAATGTAATGGTTCTTATATCGCGGAATATATTGCTGAAATCCGTGAATTTGCACAAAGTCTAGATGATTCATTGACGATTAAAACGGTGACATTAGAGACCTGTCAGCAACTCGAAGACATCACCAGATTCATCGTCGAGCAGTCTAGACTGAATCCTGATTTCGCTAACGCGATTGCTGTCGATTATCTGCATGCGGTTGGGCTGCTCAGCTTTGTCTATATGTATGCGCGGATTAGCAAAGCTGCTGCAGCCAAAGACGACAGCTACTTCCAGAACAAACTGGTACTGGCCAATTACTATGTGGCCAAAGTACTTCCGGATTTGAGTGCACGAATTCAACGTATTCAGGCCGGTGCGGAACTGGTCATGCAGTTGCCTGAAGACTATTTTACCGCACAGGCTTAAACCGCAATGATTGCGAAGGACCAACACTGTAGAGCTTCGGCTGTGCAGTGTGGATAACAATGATGAAAAAGGATGAAACTAAAATGATCGTAATTGTAGATGCAGTACGTACCGCGATGGGCGGTTTTCAAGGTTCACTTTCAAGCTGTACCGCGCCGGATTTGGGTGCTGTGGCAATTAAAGAAGTGGTGGCACGTGCAGGATTGGCGGCCAATGATATTGATGAAGTGATCATGGGCTGCGTACTGCCAGCCGGTTTAAAACAGGGTCCGGCACGTCAGGCCATGCGTCAGGCAGGTCTACCGGATTCAACTGGTGCGACCACCATCAATAAAATTTGTGGTTCAGGCATGAAAGCCGTGATGCAGGCAGCAGATGCGATCAAGGCCGGTTCAGCAGAGATTGTGGTTGCAGGCGGGATGGAGTCGATGTCAAACGCACCCTATTTAATGGACAAGGCACGTGCCGGTTTCCGCATGGGACATGGCAAAGTCATTGATCACATGTTCCAGGAAGGTCTGGAAGATGCTGAAACAGGTCTGTCGATGGGAATTTTGGCTCAGGAAATGGCGGATAAAAAAGGCTATACGCGTGAGCAGCAGGATGACTATGCGATTGGCTCATTAAATAAAGCCGTGACCGCCGTCCAGCAAGGCTTCTTTAAAGATGAAATCGTGCCGGTCACTGTCAGCAGCCGTAAAGGTGATGTGATAGTAGAGCAGGATGAGCAACCTTTAAATGCCAAGGCTGATAAAATTCCAACTCTGCGTCCAGCGTTCAAAAAAGACGGCACCATTACTGCGGCAAATGCCAGTTCAATTTCAGATGGTGCTTCAGCATTGGTGATCACCTCGAGCGAAATTGCTGCACAGCGTAACTTAAAACCGCTAGCTAATATTCTGGCCTATGCCAGCCATTCGCAGCATCCGTCAGAATTTACTATTGCACCTGTTGGTGCGATTGAAAAAGTCCTGAAAAAAACCGGTTGGGATGCTCAGGAGGTTGACCTTTGGGAAATCAACGAAGCGTTCGCCATGGTCACTATGTTAGCCATTGATGGCTTTAAACTTGATCCAGCAAAAGTGAACATTAATGGCGGTGCCTGTGCACTTGGTCATCCATTGGGTTCTTCTGGTTCCCGTATTATCGTGACCTTGATTCATGCCTTAAAACGTACTGGCGGCAAGAAAGGGATTGCATCCTTATGTATCGGTGGTGGTGAAGCGACTGCGATTGCTGTGGAACTAATTTAAGCCCATCTTAAATCGTATATTCAGGTAGCAAACTAAATACTGATTCATTCAAAAGTTGCTGCTCTTGGTTCGCCAGGAGCAGGGATTTTTTAAATCATATTAATTTTTAAAATACACAATAAAATCCATATTTTCAGACTTTGCTGATCCCATTCCATCAATAGTTTTACTATAAAAATTACTTTTTAAATTATTTAAAAACTTTTTCCAGCACATGCCGGTGAATAAATCGTAACTTGTCTTTAACCGCTTCGCTCAGCTTGAACGGGTAGGCATCTTCCAGGCCCATACAACGGTTTAAGGCATTCAGATTAAAGGTCAAGGTAACCCAGTTTTCCAGAATATGTTCAAAATCCTGTCCACCAATCGGGCATTCTTTAAAATCCATGCTGGCCAGATAGCTGCCATTTCCTTCAACACGCATACCACCATAGTAGGCAGTTTCCAGTGTTTCCATCATATGCAGATAGTGCGCCCAGGTTTCTGCCCAGTCTTCCCAGGGATGGGCGGTAGCATAAGCACTGATGTACTTTTCCTGCCAGTTGATTGGCGCGCCTTCATTATAATGGCGTTCAAGTGCCTTGCCGTAATCCTGCCGCTCATCGCCAAAATACTGACGGAATTCATCTAGCAATTCCGGATGCATATGTTGCATGAGCGCAAAATAATAATGGCCACTTTCATGACGAAAATGACCCAATAAAGTCCGGTAGTTTTCACCCATATTTACACGTGTAGTTTCACGATAAACAACATCAGCTTCAATTGCATTTAGGGTAATGACACCATTAGCATGACCAATTAAAACAGGCTTATCTTCTTGAGGCAGGAGAAAATCAAATCGCAGACCAAATGGATCATCTTCAGACTTTTTAGGGCGTGGCATCATGTTCATGCGCTGGGCCAAATACAGGAAACGGCGTTTGGCTTCTTCCAGTCGAAACCAGTAAATCAGGTTCTCGGAATTTTCCAGATCAGGAATGACATGGGTAAGCTGACAGGATTCACAAAATTCCTCGTCTTCATCGCTGGGGATCATCCAGTTGCATACCTGATAATTTACATAATTGTGACAGGGTTTATAACTGGCATGTTGGTAGTTCTTGGCGATTGGAACCCATCGCTCAGCACTCTGTTTTTCGAATGCGCATAGCTCTTTTTCCGAAGCGATATAACCGATCGGTGACAGACAGTGATCACAAACTGATTTGTAAAAAAACAGCTGTTGCTTGCAGACGGCACATTCAAAATGTTTCATTAAACTCCCTGTAGGGAAGCGAACGACCTAAAATGTTTATCGATGATGAACACGAAAAAAGGTTCAGAATGCCTACCTAATTTTCTTCCTGATAAAGAAACATCATAAAAATTTCATTGAAAATTCTATATGGATGAATTGTAAATATAGGCTGCTTGATATTAAATAAAACATCAATTGAATCTTTGTTTTAATAAAAAAATTATATTTAAACAAGGTTTTAAATAAAGTGAGTTGCCGTCTTAAAAACACGGACGGACAAGGCCTATCGAAGGATATTACCGAATATTTCGACTGGTTTTTAAATTTAGGGGAAGTCCATTCAAGAACAGCTAAAGCAGCTAACTTTTAATAAAAATAACTTTTTTAATGTATACAACTTAATAAAGAGAAATTTAAAAAAACATGAAAATTAGAAAAGCCAATATTCATGATACTCGTGCCATTGTCGATGTGATTGCACCCTTTGTCGATGCCGTGATCAGTTCGGAAGAAGGTCGCCAGCGCTTTCAGCCTGAGATGATCCAGACCATTTTCGAGCGTCCGGACATTCATTATTTTGTGGCAGAAATCGATCATCAGGTGATAGGCGTCGTGGCTTATATGGAACCTGCACACTTCATGCATTTTTTCCTTAATCAGGCCTATCAGGGGCAGGGTTATGGCCGGCAAATGTGGCGCTTTTTAGAAAGCGAGATCCGCCTTCAAGGCCATTCAATTATTACGGTAAAATCCAGTCTTTATGCCTTGGATATTTACAATCGCTTTGGTTTTGTGGAAACAGGACAATATACGGAAGAACATGGAATCCGTTTTATCCCGATGCGAAAGGATTATCCGGATTTTTAAGAGAAAAATAAAATTGTTTTTTAGCTGGAATCTTTCCAAATTAAGCCAAACTTTCTGCTATTGGCCAGCATCCTATTTTTAATTAGTCAGTCCTTTTGTTAAGACATAGAATTAATTCACTTTTGTAGTAATAGCGATCAGTAGATGGCATTCAGCTGGATTTTTTTCACTTTAATGGCTGCATTTATGCAGGCTTGGCGTAATGCCTTTCAAAAACAGCTCAGCACCACGGTCGATGTCTGGGGAGTCACCCTGGCACGCTTTATTTTCGGTTTGCCATTCGCTGCGCTTTACCTGAGCAGCCTGTATTATTTCAAGCCAGTTGAAAGTGTGGTTCACTTCACGCCCAAGTTCTGGGTCTATGTAGTGATTGCAGGTTGCAGCCAGATTTTAGCTACGGCACTGATGGTGCAACTGTTCAAGCAAAAAAATTACGCGGTTGGGGTGGGGCTGGCGAAAAGTGAAGCCATTTTAGCCGCCATTATTGGTGTGACCTTATTAGCAGATCATTTGTCATTTTTGGCCTGGATTGGTGTGGCGCTGGGCGGATATGCGGTATTTTTATTGAGTAAAGCCCAACAGGTCAGCGGGTTTTCAGCGAGAACATTGGCGATCGGGATTGGCAGTGGATTAAGTTTTGCCATTACCTCGCTTCTGGTACGCGAAACCAGTTTGGAATTAAGCACTTTACCCACCTTGCATCGTGCGGCCTGGGTGCTGTTAATGGTGATCAGTTTTCAGTGCCTGAGTATGCTGCTTTACCTCAGCCTATTCAGTCGCCAGACTTTAGTGGCCATGTGGCAGCGTCTGGGCTTAACTTTTAAGGTGAGTGTGTGCAGTTTTATGGCATCACTCGGCTGGTTTACTGCCATGAGCATGATGAGTGTGCCGGTCGTGAAAACCTTAGGACAAATTGAGATTCTGTTTAGTATGCTGATTTCGGCATATTTCTTTAAAGATAAACTGGCACGTGCGGAGCATTGGGGACTAGGCTTGGTAGTGATTGCGGCGATTCTAGTAATCTGGGCCTGATGCAGCACTAATTTTTTAAATCTAAGTATAAAAAAGCCACTGATCAACAGTGGCTTTTTCTTTGCATTTATTGTTTAAGCAGCAATAAATTTCTGAACCGCCTGATTAAAGGCCTCAGGTTGTTCCACATTGGAAATGTGCGAGGCATTGATTTCAAACAACTGGCTTTGTGCAATTTCAGCTTGCATGGCTTGACCATCTGCAACAGTCGTTACGGGGTCTTGCTGACCGGCCACAATCAGTACCGGCACTGAAATCGTTTTGATCTGTTCACGTAAATCCGCCTTAGCCAAAGCTTCGCAACAACTTGCATAACCTTCCGGGCTGCCAGCTCCAAGGTCGTTTGAAAGTTCTGCAACTGTCGCTGCGTTGCTTTGGATAAAGGGTTCGGTAAACCAGCGTGATGCTGCAGTTGATGCAATCGGTGCCAGACCTTGTTCACGCACCAACGCGGCACGTTCCAGCCAGGCTTGTTCCTGACCAATCTTGGCAGCAGTATTGCAAATAATCATGTGGCTAAAACGTTCAGGCTTGTTAATCGCTAACCATTGACCGGTTAAACCGCCCATCGAGATACCACAGAAAGCGGCTTTCTGGATATTCAGATGATCCAGCAGATTGACCACATCCTGACCTAACTGTTCAAGACTATACTGACCTTGTGGTGCAGAGGAAGCCCCATGACCACGAGTGTCATAACACACAACAAAATAATCTTGCTGGAAAAATTCAATTTGTGGTTGCCACATGCTGAATTTAGTGCCCAATGAGTTAGAAAAAACCAGGGCAGGTTTGCTGGCATCACCAAAGGTCTGGTAATTGATCTGGGCATCGTTGGATGTAAATGTTGGCATTGAAATCCCTCCCGACCTCCCTTTAAAAAAGGGAGGAGGTTTATCTTTTTAATAGGTTGTTAGACGCGTTCAATAATCAAAGCGATGCCTTGACCGACACCAATACACATTGAACAAAGACCGTATTTACCGCCAGTTTGTTCCAGCTGGTTGAGTGCGGTTGTGACTAAGCGTGCGCCAGATGCACCAAGTGGATGGCCCAAAGCAATTGCACCACCATTCGGATTGACTTTCTCTGAACCATCTTCAATGCCAAGGTCACGAGTACAAGCCAAAGCTTGTGCTGCAAAAGCTTCATTCAGCTCGATCACATCCATCTGCTCTAAAGTCAGACCGGTTTGCGCCAGTAATTTCTTAATGGCAGGTGCTGGACCAAAGCCCATGATACGTGGTTCAACACCAACGACGGTTGAACCAATAATTTTGGCACGTGGTTTTAAGCCATGTTGAGCAATTGCTTCATCAGACGCGATCAACAGGGCAGCTGCACCATCGTTAATCCCTGAAGCATTACCCGCCGTTACCGTCCCCTCTGCTTTCACCACAGGCTTCAGTTTTGCCAGAGCTTCTGCAGTGGTAGATGCACGCGGATGTTCATCAGTATCGACAACCACCGGATCGCCTTTACGCTGTGGAATCACTACAGGAATAATTTCATTTTTATAGAAACCTTTGGCCTGTGCTGCTGCAGTACGTTGCTGGCTGGTCAAGGCAAACTTGTCCTGGTCTTCACGGTTGATGTTGAACTGTTCCGCCAGATTTTCAGCCGTTTGCGGCATGGTTTCTACGCCGTACATTTCTTTCAGTTTCGGATTGATAAAACGCCATCCCATGGTGGTGTCTTCAATCTTCTGGCTACGGCCATACGCCGTTTCTGACTTGCCCATCACGAATGGGGCGCGTGACATGCTTTCTACACCACCAGCAATAATCAGATTCGCTTCACCGGCTTTAATCGCACGTGCTGCCATTGCGATGGCATCCATCGATGAACCACACAGGCGGTTCACGGTCGTCGCTGGTACCTGATAAGGCAAACCTGCAAGCAGAGAAGACATACGACCGACGTTACGGTTGTCTTCACCGGCCTGATTGGCACAGCCATAGATCACGTCATCGACCTGTTCCCAGTTCACACTTGGATTACGTTCCATCAAAGCTTTAATTGGCAGCGCACCTAAGTCATCTGCACGGACAGGCGCGAGACCACCGGCATAACGGCCGAATGGGGTACGGATGGCATCGATAATATATGCGTTTTTCATTGTGTATTTGCTCACATATTTAAAAGAAGAAAACTCCTCCCTTTTTAAAGGGAGGTTGGGAGGGATTTAATGAAGTAGTTTTATTCCTCAAATCCTCCCTAAATCCCTCCTGAACATGTTTTAAAGCACTGCTTTTAAAACTAAGTGCAAGAAAGAAGGGACTTCCCCTTAATTTGATTGAGTCGCATCAATCAGTTTGGCACCAGTCAATGACTGCAATTCTTCAAATGACAGACCTTCAACTTTCTCAATCACTTTCATCCCTTCAGGGGTGACATCAATCACGCAGAGGTCGGTATAGATACGGTCGACACATTTCAAGCCAGTAGCCGGATACGTCAGTTCAGCCACGATTTTTGGCTCGCCTTTTTTGGTCACGTGGTCAGTCGTAATAAAGACTTTCTTCGCGCCCACAGCCAGATCCATCGCACCGCCGACTGCTGGAATTGCATCCGGTGCACCGGTATGCCAGTTAGCCAAGTCACCATTTTCAGCGACCTGGAACGCGCCCAGTACGGCGATGTCTAAGTGACCGCCACGCATCATCGCGAAAGAATCACCATGATGGAAGAATGAACCGCCTTCAAGTAAAGTTACGAATTCTTTACCAGCATTAATCAGCTCAGGATCGCGGTCTTCTTCAGCAGGAGGAGGACCGAAAGCCAACAGGCCATTTTCAGAATGCAGGAAGACGTCTTTATCGCTTGGCAGGTAGCTGGAAATCTTGGTCGGTAAACCAATACCGAGGTTCACATAAGCGCCATCAGGAATATCTTGTGCCACACGTTCAGCGATCTGGTCACGGGTCAGTTTGCTATAGCTCATTATTTATCTCCGATGCCAATTATTGTGCAGGTTTAACTTGAACAACGTGTTGAACAAAAATTCCCGGGGTGATGATGTGTTCCGGATCCAGTGCACCCAGTTCAACCACTTCAGAAACTTGAGCAATCGTCACATCCGCAGCCATCGCCATAATCGGGCCGAAGTTACGCGCAGATTTACGGTAGACCAGATTGCCCCAACGGTCGCCTTTAGAAGCTTTAATTAAAGCAAAGTCAGCTTTAATTGGATTTTCTAAAACGTAGTCTTTACCTTCGTAGTTCATGGTCGGTTTGCCTTCAGCCAGCAAAGTACCAAAACCGGTAGGCGTGTAGATTGGACCTAAGCCCATACCTGCTGCCTGAATACGGCAAGCCAGATTACCTTGCGGCACCAGTTCCAGTTCGATCTTGCCTGCACGATAGAGTTCGTCAAATACCCAGGAATCTGACTGACGCGGGAAAGAACAGATAATTTTACGCACAGCGCCCGCTTTAAGCAGTTTCGCCAGACCATAATCGCCATTACCGGCATTATTGTTGACAATAATCAGGTCTTTAATACCCAATTCGATCAGACCATCAATCAGTTCAGCAGGCTGACCCGCTGTACCGAAACCACCGATCATAATGGTAGAACCGTCCTTGATCTGGGAGAGTGCTTCTTTCAATGATAATGAACTTTTATCTATCATAATCTGGTCCTTACATATCCTAAACTGATGGATGTCTTTAAACTCGTTTTGAATCTGATGCTGTAACCGGAACTGCGTTACGGTTTTTCTGTGACAGCAGAAAATGTGCTACCAGGCCAATGCAAATTCCCCAAAAGACTGAACTCAGTCCCAAGAAATGCATGCCGGAAGCAGTCGCTAAAAAGGTGATCAGTGCTGCATCACGTTGCGACTCTTTGCCCATGGCCACGGAAATGTTGGTGGCAATCGCACCCAGTAATGCCAGTCCTGCCAAAGCCGCAATTAATTCTTTGGGCATCAGGCTAAAAAGCATGACAATGCTGCCGGCAAATAAGCCGCCTAAAATGTAAAAAAGCCCATTCGCCACACCAGCGATATAACGCTTTTCTTTCAGCTCGTGGGCATCTTTCCCCAGACACAAAGCAGCTGTGATCGAGGCCAAGACAATCGTGATACCACCTACACAGGCCACTGCAAGCGAGGCAATACTGGTTGCACTAATAATTGGCTTGGCGGGCATGTCATAACCACTGAGTTTGATAATCGCCATTCCCGGTAAAAACTGGCCAGACAGGCTGACCAGAATGAGCGGGAGGGCCAGATTCAGGGTTGAACTCCAGGTCCATTCTGGTGCAATAAATTGCGGAATTGCCAGACTAAAATCTGCCGTGACCGGGTTAATCTTGCCCAGTAACATACTTAAAACCACACCGGCAACCAGTACCCAGACCATCGCATAGCGTGGACTGAAACGCTTGGCCAGCAAAAATACCGCCAGCATGCCAAAGACGATATAGGGCATGGTATCGGTCGCGGTAAACAACCCTAAACCAAACTGCAGTAAAATCCCCGCCATCATTCCGGCAGCGACTTCCTGAGGAATCCAGGACAGCAATTTGTCGAAATAACCGGTGATCCCAATGAAAAAAATCACCACGGCAGAGGTGATATAGGCAGCAACCGCTTCATTGAGCGAAATATCGGGAAACAGCGTGACTAATAAAGCCGTTCCGGGCGCAGACCAGGCGGTGACAACAGGTATTTTGTATTTAATCGATAAAAAGATACCTGCGAGTGCAGCACCAATAGAAATTCCCCAAATCCATGAAATCATCATGTCTGGGGAAACCTGGGCTTGCTGTGCCGCCTGGAAAAAAATGATCAGTGGCCCTGAATAGGAAATTAGCACTGCTAAAAATCCTGCAACAGTCGCTGAAATTGACCAATCATTTTTTAATGTCTGAAACAGGGTATTCATTGGTGATGTGCCTCCTTGCGTCGAACCATGAGCCTGTTAAAAATCGTGATGATCAGGACTAGCCCTGATCTCCACCGCCGACTGGTACCACTGTACCTGTCATATAAGATGATTCATCCGAAGCCAGGAATACAATTGCATTCACTTGCTCCTGAATCGTACCGTAGCGTCCCATGAAAGTACGGTCAATGGTCTGATCAACCACTTGCTGCATCCATTCCTTTTCAGATTCAGTCAGTGGATTGGCATTGCGCGGTACTTTACGTGGTGGTGCTTCAGTGCCACCCGTTGCCACTGCGTTAACGCGAATACCATCTTTGGCATGTTCAAAGGCAAGGGAAGCCGTCAGGCCATTTACGCCACCTTTAGACGCTGAATATGGCACACGGTTAATGCCGCGTGTCGCAATAGAAGATACGTTTACAATGGTACCTTTCTGATTTTTAATCATTTCCGGAAGAACTGCACGGCAGCACCACAGCGTCGGGAACAATGAACGGTTCACTTCCTTGATAATTTCCTCTTCAGAAAATTCTTCGAAAGGTTTCATCCAGATCGCGCCACCGACGTTGTTGATCAGGACATCGACACGGCCATAGGTTTCTAGCGCTTTTTCAACGACTGATTGAGCACCGGCAAACGTTTCCAGATTGGCTTTGACCGTAATCGCATCACCGCCAGTCGCTTCAATTTCAGCCAGAACTTCTTCTACATAAGGGGAAAGGTCAGCCATGACGACTTGGGCGCCTTCGCTCGCCACTTGCAGCGCGACACCGCGACCGATGCCTTGAGCGGCACCGGTCACAATGACGACTTTATTTTCAAATCTTTGACGGTTAGACATTGAACAAATTCCCTCTATTAGTTGGCAGAGAATTTTTCAAACAGGAAGCTTGCAGGTTTAACGCCTTCAGCATCTAACCAGCCGCGAACCGCTTCTACCATTGGTACTGGACCACACAGGTAGACATCTACATCACCGTCATTCAGCCATTCATTTTCGATATGACCGGTCACATAGCCTTTACGCTCATGTGCAGATTCTGGGTTAGCAACCACTGTGCGGTATTCAAACCACGAGAATTTGTCTTGCAGTTCGTTCAGTTTTTCAATCGCTACCAGGTCAAAGTCATTGGTCACACCAAATACTAAACGCACTGGATGCTCTGAACCTTTTTCTTCCAGCACTTGCAGCATCGACATGAATGGTGCGATACCTGTACCACCCGCTAGCATCAAGACAGGGCGGGTCACAGGGCGCAGGTAGAAGCTACCAAATGGACCAGTAAAGGTCATTTTGTCGCCAGCTTGGGCATTTTTGCTCAAGAATTCACTCATTTTCCCATTCGGTACATTACGTACTACGAAACCAGTCAGACGATTACCCGGTTTTGAGCTGAATGAATAAGAACGGGTCTCTGTGGTGCCTGGAATTCCGACATTGACATATTGACCTGCTAGGAAGTGAATGTCTGGTTGACCTTCATCTAACTGGATATCAAAAGTAATGGTTGAATCAGACAGGTTTTCGACACGAGCCAGCGTACCCTGGAATTCATGAATTTCAGTTTTGCAAACTTCTGAAGAGGCCTGAATCTGGAACACTGCATCTGAAGTCGGTTTACATTGACAAGCCAGAATATAGCCTTCAGCGGCTTCTTCAGGTGTTAGTGCATCTTCAATATAGGTTTCTTCAGGCATGTCAAATGAACCTGATTCACAAAACGCACGACACGTTCCACAAGCACCATCACGGCAGTCCAAAGGAATATTGATCTTTTGACGGTAAGCTGCGTCTGACAGGGTTTCTCCGTCAGAAACAGAAATAAAACGTGTAACGCCATCTTCAAATTGAAGTGCAACATTGTGGTTTGACATGGCTGAATATCCTATATAAATCTTTGTAACTGAGCCTTTCAGCCAATTTTCCATCTGACCGAAAGGCATAACCTGGCTGTATAAACAGTCTTAGAGGTGATAAATGTCGATAACCTGGTTGATGTAATCGTTTTTCAGTACCACATATTTGCTTAAAATCTGCGGTTTATCGCCTGAGAAATCAATTTCATAACGAGACATACCGAAGTAGCTGTAACTTGTTTTGTAACGGAAGCTCAAAGTATTCCAGTTAAAACGTACAGTCACTTTGTCGCCATCACGTTCAACAATTTCAATATTGCTGAGGTTATGGCAGGTCCGTGTGTCCGGCATGGTTGCAGAGGAACGTTCAGTCTTGATCCGGAACACACGGTCTTCTAAACCTTGACGGTCCGGGTAATAAATCAACGAGATTTCAGACTGTGGATCTGTGGTCAGCTTGTCGTCGTCATCCCAAGCTGGCATCCAGAAAGAAGCAGTCGGGGCATAACAGGTTAACCAGTCATCCCATTGCTCATCGTCTAAAAAGCGTGCTTCTTGATACAGGAACTGAGCAATATTTTCTAAAGTGATGTCGCTCATGCGTTTTCTCCTTCAGTGGATGCTGCAATTTCTTTCTCAGTCGCAATACCTTTTTTGATCAATTCTAACCAGTACTGGTGCTGAGACAGGTATAAACCTTCATCTTCAGTTTTAATACCAGACAGTTTTGGTTTTAAACCGATTTCATTGGCAGCATCATCCGGACCTTGAATCCAGTGTTTAGAACCACGGCACATGTCGTTCCATTCCAGCGCGATACCGGCATAACCTGCCTGACAGGCACGGAATTCTTCAAGATCGTCTGGGGTTGCCATACCTGAAGCGTTAAAGAAATCTTCATACTGACGGATACGACGGGTACGCGCTTCAGGCTCTTCGCCTACAGGTGCGATACAGTAGATCGTCACTTCAGTTTTATCGACAGAAATCGGGCGCAGGACACGGATTTGTGAACCGAACTGATCCATGAAGTAAACGTTTGGATAGATACACAGGTTACGTGAACGTTCGATCATCCACTTCGCCATGGCTTCGCCATATTGCGCAGTGTATTCATCTTTCTTGGCAAAGTTAGGACGGTCTTCCGGGTTAGCCCATTGCGTCCAAAGCAGCATATGACCGTGTTCAAAGCCGTAAGAACCACCGCCTTGTTTGCCCCATGCGCCTGCGCTCATGGCACGGATGTTGTCACCCGCCTGTTTTTCTTTACGTTGCTGAGTGGTTGCAGCATAGTTCCAATGTACAGCAGACACGTGATAACCATCAGCACCGTTTTCAGCAGTCAACTTCCAGTTACCTTCATAGGTATAAGTCGAAGAACCACGTAAAACTTCCAGACCTTGTTCAGACTGATCCACGATCATGTCAATGATTTTGGTCGCTTCACCCAGGTATTCTTCCAGAGCAGGGACATCCGGATTCAAGCTGCCGAACAGGAAACCTTTATAGCTTTCAAAACGCGCAACCTTTTTCAGGTCATGTGAACCGTCTTTGTTAAAGCAGTCTGAATAACCCGCTTCAGCCGGATCTTTAACTTTTAATAACTTGCCGGAGTTATTGAACGTCCAGCCATGGAATGGGCAAGTATAAGTTGCTTTATTGCCTTTCTTGTTACGACACAATTGAGCACCGCGATGCGAACAGGCATTGATCATGGCATTCAGTTCACCTTGACGGTTACGTGCAATGATGATCGGCTGACGACCAATATAAGTAGTATAGAAGTCGTTATTGTTTGGAATCTGGCTTTCATGTGCCAGATAAACCCAATTGCCTTCAAAGATGTATTTCATCTCAAGGTCAAACAGGGCCTGGTCTGTAAATACTGAACGGTGTAGTTTAAATTCACCAGATTCATAGTCATCCACCAGTAGTTCGTCAATGCGGTCTAAATGGCTGGTGTTAATTACGGGAATACGAGGCATGTCCTTTCTCCGACTTTCCAAGGGGGAAGTCAGCGGGATATATCTCAAGGCAATATCCCGCTTCTTAATGTATTAAGCGCTAGCGCGGCGACGATCAACTTCAGTAGAAGGTGCGTCTTGTTTCTCTTTCACGAGTTCAATATCAAATTGAATGTGTTTGAAAGGACCGTTTAGACCACGTTTTGCAATTTCAGCTTCATCAGTCACGTCAACCGCAGTTGCAACCAAGCCTTCACGAGTAGCGAATGCAAAGTCATCCCACAGGTATTGGTCGCCTTCAATATTGAATTGAGTAGTCAGCTTGCGGTAACCCGGTGCAGATACGAAGTAATGTACGTGCGATGGACGGTTACCATGACGGCCTAACTTGTCCAGTACAAACTGAGTTGTACCTTCTGGAGGGCAGCCATAACCTACTGGCATTGTCGTCAATGCAGTATATTGACCATCGGCAGCGGTAATGATGCTGCGACGCAAGTTAAAGTCAGACTGTGACTTGTCAAAGAATGAGTAGTTGCCCAGGCTGTTTGCATGCCAGATTTCAACTTTGGCACCTTCAACACGGTTGCCGTCAGTATCCGTCACTGTACCTTCAATGATCAGCGTCGGGATTTTGCCTTCTTCAGAACCATCATCCATACGTGCAAAGCTTACAGTTTCAGGTGCGCCAGCGACATAAAGTGGACCTTCAATCGTACGTGGCGTACCGCCAGTAATGCCTGCTTTAGCATCCGCTTCATCAGCACGTAAGTCTAGGTAGTGCTCCAGACCCAAACCTGCAGCCAATAAACCTAATTCGTTCGCTTGGCCGGCATCAGTAAAGTATTCCAGCCCTTTCCACAGTTCTGACTGGGAAATATCAAGATCTTCGATCGCTTGGAAAAGGTCACCCAATAAACGCACAACAACTTGTTGTACACGTTCATCTACAGGACCTGTCGCTGTATCAACGTTCATTTGCTTAACTAATGCATCAATTTCTTGGCGATTCATACTATTGCTCCTAAAGTATGTCTTTCATCTTTTAGTGGCGCACTTTTTTAGCTTTCATTGGCTGGCTAAATCTGGCTGGCCACAATCCTTGTTGAGGTACCCTCTGTTTTCGATTTGGAAGAGGAATCCGGTGACTCCCAATCCGCTCATTCAATCAACTGTCGTCATCTCGAACTGAAGATGGGTGACGGTTTAATGCCATTACTTCAATGTTCATATAAGGATAGAGAGGCAAGCCTTGTAACAGGTTGTGCAACTCTTCATTGCTTTCAACATCAAAAATACTGATGTTTGAGTACTGGCCCGTGATGCGCCAGATATGACGCCATTTGCCTTGACGCTGCAATTCCTGTGAATAAGCCTTTTCAACAGCCTTAATTTCGTTTGCCTGTTCAACTGGCAGATCACGTGGAATGTTTACATCCATACGTACGTGAAAAAGCATGGGTTTCTCCTAATTACTGACGACGCAAGTTGTCAATCTTGTTTTCATCCAACTCAATCCCCAGACCTGGCCCTTTCGGAATCTCAAGTTCAAAGTTTTGATAGTTGAGCGGGGTTTTCAAAATATCTTCAGTCAGCAGTAGAGGACCAAACAGCTCGGTACCGAACGCCAGACTTTCAAAAGTAGAGAACACATGTGCCGAAGCAATCGTGCCCACAGGGCCTTCCAGCATGGTGCCGCCATACAGGTCAATACCTGCAAGTTTGGCAATCTTGCCTACTTCACAACCTTCAATCAGGCCACCCGACTGGGCAACTTTGACTGCAAAAACAGATGAACCGTTTTGTTTGGCAATCTCATACGCTGAGTGCGGGCCCATTAACGATTCGTCTGCCATGATGGCAACATCAAAACGTCGGGTCAGACGGCGCATGGCATCCAGGTTATCAATTGCACATGGCTGTTCAATCAGATCAACACCGCCATCTTGCAATAACTGAATGCCTTTAATCGCTTCCAGTTCTGACCAGGCACGGTTCACATCCACACGGATTGAAACGTCTTTGCCTAAGGCCTTCTTAATTGCCAGCACATGTTCAACATCTTCTTCTACCGGACGCGAACCGATTTTGAGTTTGAAAATGTTGTGACGTTTTGCCGCAACCATTTTCTCTGCTTCCGCAATATCTTTTTCGGTATTGCCAGAAGCCAATACCCAAAGAACTGGAATACTGTCACGTAAGCGACCACCGAGGACTTCGCTTAATGGCAAACCTAAACGTTGTGCCTGAATGTCTAAAAGTGCAGTCTGAATCGCACATTTGGCAAAACGGTTACCATTAATATTCTTTTTGATTGCTTGTAATGTCTGTGCAACATTTAAACCGGATAATGTTTTTAAAAGAGGCGCAAAATAAGTTTCAATATTAACTTTTACGCTTTCCGGGCTTTCATCACCATAACCTAAGCCACCGATCGTTGTTGCTTCACCCCAACCGATGTAACCATCTTCAGTGGTGATTTTGACCAATACCAGGGTCTGGGTTTGCATCGTCGCCACTGCCATCTTGTGAGGGCGAATGGTTGGAATTTCTACCAGCAAGGTTTCAACTGACTTATACATAATTACGCTTCACATTCTTGCTTTAATGTTTTGACTTGATATACCTTAAAAGAATAATTTTGATTGGTCTAAGATCGATTTAGCATTTTTTTATACTTTAAAGGTATGCAGGAATATGGAACTCAGGCATTTGCGTTACTTTGTCGCAGTCGTCGAAGAACAAAGTTTTACCAAGGCGGCAGAAAAACTGTTTATTGCTCAACCACCTTTAAGCAGACAAATACAAAATCTGGAACAGGAACTGGATATTCAGCTCTTTGAAAGAGGTAGCCGACCGCTTAAGACCACAGAAGCAGGTCAATTCTTCTACCAGCATGCGGTTAAACTTTTGTCTAATGCGGAAGAAATAAAATCGATGACCAAACGGATTGGTATCGCGGATCGCACCATTAGTATTGGTTTTGTTGGCTCGTTATTGTTCGGTTTGCTATCGCGTATTGTGTTTTTATTTAAGCAGCAACATCCCCAGCTCAAAATTGAGATGGTTGAAATGAATACTTCAGAGCAGATTCAGGCACTTAAGGAAGGGCGGATTGATGTCGGTTTTGGACGCTTGAGAATTTCAGATCCAGCAGTGAAACGGGTGTTGCTGCGTGAAGAAAGACTCATGGTCGCTGCGCATTCCAGCCATTTTCTCTCGCAACGAGATGGCGTGAACCTAGCTGAACTGGTGGATCAGCCACTCTTTTTATACCCGAATAATGGTAAGGCAAATTTTTCGACCCAGGTGCGCGGTATATTTTCCGAGTATGGACTAGAGCCGAAAAATATCCGTGCAGTCAGTGAATTGCAACTGGCGCTGGGTTTTGTGGCTGCTGGAGAGGGTGTTTGTATCGTGCCGGAAAGTGCCCAGAATATTCGTCTGGCACATTTAAACTTTATCCCTTTATTAGATGAATTTGCGGTCAGTCCGGTCTTTATGGCGATTCGTAACATGGATGAAAGTGAATATATTCGTTATCTGTTTGATGTGGTCTATCAGGTCTATGATCTTGAAGCGATTAAATATGATCGTGCGGTGTTTTAAACAAGATTAAAAACTTTTTAGATGCTATATAAAATAGGTGAAATTATTATTTAATGACTGAATTAAAGTCGTTTTATTTGGATGAATATCATTAAGGCATAGTAAATAAAGCCTTTTCTTGAAGGCAGACTTTATAGGTATAGAAGTATGCCTATTCAGTTTTGGACATTTATGGACATCTTCTGCATTGTGAATCTCATAAATTGAACTTCACAATTAGGAGGTGAAGATGTCTACAAATAAAGTGAATATAAATACGCTGATCGATGAAGCAAAGTTCACACCTTTTCATTGGGGTGTTTTGATCTGGTGTTTGCTGATCATTATTTTTGACGGTTATGACCTGGTCATCTATGGGGTGGCATTGCCGCTGCTGATGCAAGAATGGTCGTTAAGTGCAGTGCAAGCTGGAATGCTGGCTAGTACTGCCTTATTCGGAATGATGTTTGGTGCCATGAGTTTCGGTACATTGTCCGATAAACTCGGCCGTAAAAAAACCATCATGATCTGTGTGGCTATTTTTAGCGGCTTCACATTCATTGGTGCCTTTGCCACATCACCAATCGAATTTGGAATCTTGCGCTTCTTGGCTGGTTTGGGTATTGGCGGGGTCATGCCTAACGTGGTCGCTTTGATGACCGAGTATGCACCTAAACGTATCCGCAGCACCTTGGTTGCGTTGATGTTTAGTGGTTATGCCATTGGCGGGATGACTTCTGCGCTACTCGGTGCATGGTTGGTGCCGCAATTTGGCTGGAAAATCATGTTCCTGCTTGCCGGCATTCCATTGCTCATCTTGCCGATTCTATGGAAATATCTGCCAGAATCCCTGATGTACCTGACCAACAAGCAACAGACGGCTCAAGCACACACGATTATTCAGAAAATTTCTCCGACACAGGTCATTACCAGTGATACCCAGCTTGTCCTGAATGAAGTGCAAAAGGGTGATGAAGCGCCATTAAAAGCCCTGTTCCAACAAGGCCGTAGTTTTAGTACCTTCATGTTCTGGCTGGCATTCTTTATGTGCCTGTTGATGGTCTACGCATTGGGTAGCTGGTTGCCAAAACTGATGATTCAGGCAGGTTACTCGCTAGGTGCCAGTATGATCTTCCTGTTCGCACTGAATATTGGTGGAATGGTAGGTGCCATTGGTGGGGGATATCTCGCAGATAAATTCCATATCAAAAAAGTGCTGACCATCATGTTCTTCTGCGGTGCCATTGCCTTGATTCTGCTTGGCTTTAACAGTCCGCAATTCGTACTGTATACCTTGATTGCTGTGGCAGGTGCTGCAACGATTGGCTCTCAAATCCTGCTTTATACCTTTGTGGCGCAGTATTATCCATCGACGGTACGTTCTACCGGTATGGGCTGGGCATCAGGTATTGGACGTATTGGTGCAATTGTTGGGCCGGTACTCACTGGTGCTTTATTAACCATGAATTTACCGCATCAAATGAACTTCTTTGCAATTGCGATTCCTGGCGTAATCGCTGCGCTGGCAATTTTCCTGGTGAACTTAAAAACTTCCGTAGATGGCCAAGCCCTTGCAACACCTGATGTGAAGCCGAATCCATTGGCAAAAGAAGCGACACATTAAGTTAGATTTCAATCAATAAAGATAATATTCCCAATGATATAGATCGCCATCGTAACGGGTGGTGATCTGTTGCTAGAATCGAAACGCATAATAAAAAGCGAGTTTAGGATGAACACGACACAATTATTTAATCAATCAACAATCACATTTAAGCGCACAGTTCTGATTAGCATGATGGCAATGAGTTTAGGGGGCATCAGCTTATCGACTCAAGCACAAACCTTCGCTCAGTCGAATCAGCAGGAAATTGAACAACTTCGCCAAGAAGTTCAGGCCTTACGCGCACTGGTTGAGCAACAGCAAAGACAGACGGCCGTGGTCACAGCACATGTTGCAGCAACACCCGCTCCAGCAAGCAAACCTGTCATGAAAATTGCCAGTGGTGCCGAATTTAATCTTTATGGCAATATTCGTGCCGATGCCTCTTATCAGGCTGAAGGTGGTTCAGCAGCACGTATGTATAACCAGATTAATGCTGTACCTTTAGAAGGTGTCGGTGAGCGTAGTGATGAATTTAAATCTACTCTGGCTGCAACCCGCTTAGGCATGGATTTTAAAGCACCAGTCGGTGCTGGAGATAAAGCTTTAAGCGGTAAAGTTGAAGTGGATTTTCTGGGCGGCGCGAGCTTTGATAACTTGCGTATCCGTCATGCTTATATCAGCTATGCCAACTGGTTGATCGGTCAAACCTGGTCGAACTTTGCAGTACCAGATTATATTCCAGAAACTGTAGATGCATTGGTTTATGCTGGCGGTTCAATTAAACGGACGCCACAAGTTCGTTATACCAGCACAATCAGTCCTGAAACCAATCTGGTATTTGCAGTAGAAGATCCAAAAGATGCAACCATTACTGGTATTAAACAGCGCCTACCTGCTTTAACAGCACGTTTAAATCATAAATTTGCTGATAATCTTACAGTCAGTGCCCGTGCGATGGGGAATGAAAAGCGTGTCAATGAAGATGAAAAAACTGCATGGGGTGTAGGTATAGGTGCGAAATATGAGTTTGTTCCAGGCACTAGCCTTAAGGCAGATTATTATCATGTCAAAGGTGATAGCAGTTTTGTCTCTTATGCAAATACGGGTGTGATTACCGCTGCAAATGGCGATTTATTACAAAGCGAATTTGATTCAATTTCAGTTGGCCTGACTCAGCAGTTTAATGACAAATTGCGCGGTACCTTGGGTTATGGCTATATGAATTTTGATGAAGATCAGGCTTATATCAATGCAGTCACTGACAAGACCAAAGCCAATAAAGACTTATGGCAAGCTTGGGCTAACGTGTTCTATAGTCCAACCAAGCCTTTAAGTTTCGGTCTCGAATATGTCTATGGTGAACGTGAAGCTTTGGCTGCTGCTACACCAAATGGCAGCACTACAGGTGAAGATAACCGTATTAATGCGGTTGCTATTTACAACTTCTAAGACTCCTTTCATAAGAAAGTCTGATCTGTAACAGAAGCGTGGATGAATTAATCCGCGCTTTTGCTATTTTGAAGAATGGTTTCTGTCAGCAGATTGACTGCATTTTCAATATTGGCTGTCCATTCAAACGAACAATTCAGCCGAATATAATGTTGGCTGGTAGGCTCAGGCTTAAACAGCAGTGCAGGGGCAACTGAAATATGTTGTTGAAGCAATTGTTCATAGAGCTGCTGGGCATCAACTTCTTTAGGTAATTCAATCCAGAGAAAATAACCACTGGAATAATAATAAATTTCACAGATGCTTCCCAAACGTGCTTTGAGTTCCTGATAAAATTTCTTTTTATATTTTTCCAGATGCTGCCTTAAATGCCGCAAATGTTTTTCATAATGATGATGTGAAATAAATTCGACCAGCGCATTTTGAAGTAAGGGACTGACTGTTAAAGTGCTCATGAGCTGTAAGTGCTGAATGGCATCGGAAAATGGGCCGGCATACACCCAACCGACGCGTGCACCCATCCCCAGCGTTTTCGAAAATGAGGCGCAGTGCAAAACCATCTGATGCCGATCAAAATATTTAACCGGTAGCGGTTTGGATGAACCATAATTTAATTCCTGATAAACATCATCTTCGATTAAATACACCTGATATTCATACAAGAGTTCCGCAATTCTTTGTTTGATTTCAGAACTGACGGTAAAGCCAATCGGATTATGGGCATTCAGCATCAGCCAGCACACCTTGATCGGATACTGTTTTAAAGCCTGTTCAAATGATTCCAGATCAAAGCCAAACTGTGGATGTTCCGGAATCGTAATCACCTGTAATCCCAGACGCTCGGCTGCCTGCCAGGCACCATAAAATATGGTTTGCTGTAGCAGAATAAAATCACCGGGTTGGGTTAAGGCCTGTAAAGACAGATTCAGTGCTTCTAGTGCGCCGGACGTAATGACAATGTCATCTGGATTGCAGGTAATCCCTTGCAATTGATAACGGTTGGCAATCAGTTGCCGCAAGTCCTGATTACCAGGCGGCATATGGTTCTGATTGTTATAACTGCTTTTTCTTTTGGCCTGCTGCGCCAGAATCTGCATAAATTTAGCGTTATATAACAACTCTGCATTGGGAAAGGCAGAACCAAAAGGCACAATCTCGGCTGACTGAGTCGATTTTAAATAATTAAATACCACCGAATTGATTTGAATTTTAGGATTTAAACCAATCTGGACGGACTGTTTGTTATTGAGCAGCGCTTGAGTGTGTTCTGCAACGTAATAGCCTGATTTGTCTTTGGCATAGACCAGCCCTTGTGCTTCAAGTTCTTGATAAGCATTGAGTACCGTCATCAGGCTATAACCAGATAATTGGGTCTGTTCGCGAAGTGAAGGTAATTTTTCATGTGCCTTCCATACGCCATTTTCAATCATCTGACGAATATTTTGTGCCAGTTTTTCAGACTTATACATATACTTTCTTGAACTAAAACTGTTCTAATTATTTTGATTTATAGCATATTTTAGGATGCTTAATATAACAAAAGGGAGGAATAGGATTATTGACATTCTATTTTTAAGCTTGAGTCTTGATGCAAGACAATTAAAGTGAAAATCAGGTCTCAAATTTTCTGTGGAAATTTTATCTCTACATAAATCTTATTCCAATTTTTATACGCCTCAGTCACTTGGCTTAATTTGTCACAATTCGATACTTACAAAGTTAGATTTCCTTGCTAAATTCAATCCACATGATGATAAAAAGTAAGTTACGGTTTTAGACCGAGCCATCATGCAACTATAAAAACGATATGCAAATATGGATCAATAACAAGCACAAAGGAGTGGAGAATGCTCGGAAATATGATGTTTCAGCCTTTACTGATCAGCAGCATGATTGAACATGCAGGACGCTATCATGCCGATACCGAGGTAATTTCCAAAAATACCGATACCAGTATTACAGTGACCAATTGGGGAGAAATTCACCAAAACTCGAAACGTTTTGCCAATGCATTACAACAACTCGGCTTGGCGCAGGGAGATCGGGTCGCGACTATTGCCTGGAATAATCATCGCCATTTAGAGTCCTGGTATGCCATTTCTGGCAGCGGCCTGGTCTGTCATACGATTAACCCGCGCTTATTTCCGGAACAGCTCATTTTTATTATCAATGATGCTGCGGATCGCGTGGTGCTGTTTGATAAAACATTTGTCCCTTTAATTAAAGCCGTGAAAGCGCTGTTGACCTCGGTCGAGCATTTTATCTGTCTGGATGCGGCTGATCCGGCAGTTAGAGAAGCGATTCCAGAAGTTCAGTTTTATGATGATCTGATTGCCGGCCAAAATGCAGATTTTGAGTGGCCAATAATTGATGAAAACTCAGCAAGCTCTCTGTGTTATACCTCGGGAACTACGGGCAATCCCAAAGGTGTGCTGTTTAGCCATCGCTCTACAGTATTACATAGCTATGCCATCATTTTACCTGATTCCTTAAATGTCTCGGCTGCCGACATTATGTTGCCTGTGGTGCCGATGTTCCATGTGAATGCGTGGGGCACACCGTATGCCGCTGCGATGGTGGGATGCACTCTGGTCCTTCCTGGACCGGGCCTGGATGGCGCCAGTCTGGTCAACCTGATTGATAATTATCAGGTTTCGGTAGCACTTGGTGTGCCGACCATCTGGCAGGGTTTGATTGCCGCCGCAAACCAGTCAGGCTCCAAACTGGAAAGCCTAAAACGGAATGTAGTAGGTGGATCGGCATGTCCACCGGCCATGCTAAGAGCTTTCAAAGAACAGTTTAATTGTGAAACGATCCATGCCTGGGGCATGACGGAAATCAGTCCACTGGGTACAGCGAATCAGCTCAAGACCAAACATTTGCATCTGTCTGATGAAGAAAAATTGCAGATTCGTCTGTCCCAAGGTCGTCCTCCGTTCGGGGTTGACCTACGTTTGACCGATGCAGAAAAAGGGACGCATGAAATTGAACGTGATGGACAGACCACAGGAAATTTACAGGTCAAAGGGCATTGGGTCATCAGCCACTATTTCGGCAAGGAAGAGTCAGCTTTGACTGCTGACGGTTGGTTTGATACCGGTGATATTGCTACGCTGGATCAGGATGGTTTTATGAAACTCAGTGATCGTTCTAAAGATCTAATCAAGTCTGGCGGAGAATGGATTTCATCGGTGGAGCTGGAAAATATTGCCATGGGACATCCGGAAATTGCGATGGCTGCCGTGATTGCCGCCCAGCATCCTAAATGGGATGAGCGCCCGGTATTGATTGCCATTAAAAAACCGGACAGCCAGCTAAGTGAAACTGATTTGCTAGATTATTATGCGGACAAGGTAGCCAAATGGCAGATTCCAGACCGAGTCGTATTTGTTGATGCGATTCCACTCAGTGGTACTGGTAAAATGCTGAAAAAAGATCTGCGTGAATTATATGGTACTGTGCTTTTGGAGCAGGCAGCAGGTTAAAGCGTCATTTAATCTGAAAATCCCAACCTGAAGTCAAAAAGCTGATCTCGAATAGAGGTCAGTTTTTTTATGTACAGACTAAGCAGCGTTGTCTGTTTAAAAATGCTTTTTCTCAATCCATATAGTCTTGATCGCTACTTTTAGATGATATTGTCCGACAAAAAGTCATATTATATGGCTTAGGCACATAATTTGACCTGTATTGACATGGTCTGAATGTGAGAATTCTTTATCCTGAGCAATATAATAATTAGACAGTTGTACATTAATGAAACTGTCTGCGGATAAGGGGATAAAAATGACAAGCATGCCAACCTATCAGCCGCATTGGATCCGGGAAGATTTCATTGATTTTATTGGTGAAAAAATCCATCCAACCTGGGCAATCAAAAAAGTTAAGGCTGCCGTTATGGGCATTCAAGCCATCAGTCCTGACTTTTTCAAGATTCACTTACGTCCAAATCATAATTTTAAAGCCAAGTCATTTCAGGCCGGCCAGAATATTGCAGTGACCGTCAAACTTGATGGCGTACGTCATCAGCGACATTATTCTGTAGTGACGGTATTAAAAAATGGCGATCTGATCATTGCGGTTAAACAGCAGGGCAAAGTGTCACGTGCCTTAAGTCTGATGCAAATTGGTGCCGTGATAGAAATTTCACAGCCGCAAGGTGAGTTCACATTGCAAAAATCCACGCAGCTGATTTTATTCCTGGCTTCAGGCAGTGGTATTACCGCCATTTACTCCTTGCTGCAAAAAGCAGTCATTCAATCTCTGGAACAGATCGACCTGATTTATTTCACTCGAGATGATGCCTTTCATGCTGAACTGAAAACATTGGCTCTTATGCATCCAAACTTGAAATATCACCATTTCAATACTGTGGAACACCAGCAGCATCTGACCCAGAGCTTATTGCAAAAGCTGGTGCCAGACTTTGCAGAACGAAAAATTTATGCTTGTGGCTCCGCCGGGATGATGAAGGCCTCACTTCGCATCGTTGATAAACTGGAATTGAAATCCAATTTTCATTCGGAATATTTCCAGGTTGTGGTCGATGAAAAAATTAAAGCACAGCCGGTACAGTTTTTAAGATCGCAGCAAGAGTTTCAGGCGCAGTCCAATTTACTGGAAAGTGCCGAAAAGTCGGGCTTGCGACCAGCGCATGGCTGCCGGATGGGCATCTGCAATACCTGTTCCTGTACCAAGGTCAGTGGTTCGGTACGAAATGTCCTGACCGGTGAAATTGATCATGGTAATAATACCCAGATCAAACTGTGCATTTCTCAGGCAGTGAGTCCTGTGGTGATTAATTTATAAACTATTGATAAGCCATTAATTAAACTATAAGAAGGTGCTCCCATGAATATGCAAATTGATTTTAAACGACATAGCAAAAGCCAATTTCTTAGTCCTGAACAGATTGAGGAATTCGGTGCCAAAGTCGATGCGATCCGCCGCGAGGTCATGGATGATCTGGGGGAAAAAGACGCCGAATATATTTATAAAATCCGCAACTTTGTCCGCTATAGCGAAATTGCCTCACGTGGCATGCTGATGTTTGCCGGCTGGTTGCCACCGGTATGGCTGGCAGGGACAGGTCTGCTCGGTCTTTCCAAAATCGTGGAAAATATGGAACTCGGCCACAATGTCATGCATGGCCAGTTCGACTGGATGAATGATCCGAGTCTGAACGGAGCGACCTATGACTGGGATACGATTTCAACCGGCGATGACTGGAAATACACGCACAACTATATTCATCATACTTATACCAATATTGTCGGGATGGATCATGATGTGGGTTATGGGCTGATTCGAGTCAGTGAATCGCAAAAGTGGGAACCACGCTTTCTGTTCAATATTCCACTGGGCATTCAGTTAATGGTATTTTTCGAATGGTATGTTGGCCTGCAACGCCTGCATCTGGAAGATGTGATTGCCTATAAAACCAAGACCTGGAAAGAAGTCTGGGAAGAAGCAGCACCTTTACGCCAGAAAATGCGACGTCAGGTGTTAAAAGATTATGTATTTTTCCCGATCATTGCCGGGCCAAATGCCATTCCGGTATTTACCGGAAATGCGGTGGCCAATGTGATTCGCAGTCTATGGGCTTCTGCCGTCATTTTTAACGGTCATTTCACTGAAGATGCTGAAACCTTTGAAATGGATAATACCGACGATGAAACCCGTGCCGAGTGGTATCTGCGCCAGATTCGTGGTTCGAGCAATTTTAGCGGGACGACCTGGCTGCATATTTTGAGTGGTAATTTGAGCCATCAAATTGAGCATCATTTGTTCCCCGACATGCCCGCCAATCGCTATGCGCAGGTTGCACCAAAAATCAAAGCGCTCTGTGCAGAATATGGCATTCATTATAACGAAGCCAGCTTTATGAAACAGTTTTCTACAGTGTGGGTAGGTCTGGCTAAATGTTCTCTAACGAATCACTGGACTGAGCAGGTGGTTGAAAAAACCCATGCTGCTAAATCTGTTTTCAACTACTTTAAAGCGAAACTATTGTCATAATTTTTAAGCATTACTTATTTTACCGTTTTGGTACTCTTCAATAGATTTGGATGGTCTATTGAGGAATTTTTTTTGATTTTTATCAGATTCAATATCATTAGAATAATCCTGTTTATGAATAAAATATGGATACAGATTTCAAAAAATGACGAAAGCAAAACAGATCCAGTACTGCTGAAACGCTTTGCCTACAACAACCTGCTTCAGCCCTAAGGGCTTCTCTCTATAATGGCCGCGTCGTTACACTTAAGGTCTCAGTTTTGAAACATCTTAAATATTTTTCAGCAATTCCATTATTAGTACTTTTAACTGCTTGTAACACCACTGAAGCACCCGCACCAGATTATCAGGGCAACTGGAAAAACACCGTGGAAAATCCAAAACTTGAAAATATTCTGGTTATTTCAAAAAATGGTGAAAATTATCTGATTACCAATACGATCAAAGATAAGGAAACCGGTAAAACCGAGAAAAAGAATCCAATGCCCGCTGCAGTGAACGAAAATGGCATGCTTCAGTTGAACGCAGGTGCAGGTATGGTCGATTTTGCAATCGATGAGAAAACCGGAAATCTGGTTGGTTCAGGCTCAATCTATAAAAAAGCCAAATAGTCAGCAAGATTTTTAAGCCACAAATAGTATTCAAGATGTCATGAACAAGGATGCTTCATGGCATCTTTTTTAGTGGATGTTGTTATTGAATGAACTTAATAATTCAGCAAAATTTTCGACATAATAATTTGCTTTGGCTTTGATCAAATCTATTTCATGAGCGGAGTGCTGGTCATAAATTCCCACTACCTCGATGCCCGCATGATTTGCTGCTTCTACACCGACTAGAGAGTCTTCAATAATTAGACATTCCTCAGGTCGAAGGTTAAAGGCTTGCAAAACATTCAGATAAACTTCGGGATGAGGTTTAATGTTCTGGACATTTTCACGGGTGAGAATCAAGGAAAAGTCCTCATCAAAGCTGATTTTAGAATTAATATTTAGATTGTTATCCTGATAGCGCTGTACATTGAATAAACTGGTGGTGGTGGTCAAAGCCAGAGATATCTGTTGCTGTTTTAAAGCCTGAATCAGGAGGTCTGCCTGAGGTTTTAACTCGACGATATAATCAAGAAAATGTCGGGAAATACTATAACGACGATTTTTTACTTCTTCTTTAGCTGGTTCAAAACCGTATTGTTCTTTTAAAAATCCACAATATTCCAGATAAGGATCTGACATATGTCTCAAGGCGGTAAGTTGAAGATCGCGCTGTTGCTGAATCTGAATCTCATGTAAATCGACTTTTCTGTTGGAGAGCTCGTCAATCAGGGCTGCATCTACCTGATTCCAGATGCCTACAGAATCAATCAACGTACCATCTAGATCAAAACAGACCAGCTTTTTATCCTGAAACATATAAGATTTCTCTGTATTTTTACCATTTATTCGGTGGGGCTGAGTATATCGCATACGATTTAAATGTTTAACTGACCTGAGCAAACTGGTTGTAAATTTTGCACTGGAATACTTTTTAATGAATTTATTCATCTGGTAAAAGTATTTTTTATGGAAAATTACAGCGAGTTTAATCCTGAAAATAGTGGCAAAGTGTTATATTTTAATCTGACCATAAATGAACTTATGCGGATGAAAGACCTGTCCGAATGAGGAGAAAGTTAAAGGAAATGTATTTCTGTGTTTGAACTTGACTGTAAATTGCTCAGTATTTTTTATTATGTCTATAAATTTAAAAACGTATCTCAGGCAGCCGATCATTTAGATATGAGCCAGCCTGCGGTGAGCAATCTGCTGAATAAAATTCGCCAGCATTATGGTGATCCTTTATTTTTACGTATTGGCAATGAAATGCTGCCGACAGACCTGTCCAAACAGCTCTTTCCCTTGGTCAGCGAAGCACTGAGCAAAGTTGAAGCCATTAATAACTTTACTATCAATTTTGATCAGGTCACTTCACAGCAGCGCTTTACACTGGCAATGACTGATGTATCGCATCTGGTACTGTTGCCAAAAATTTCACAGTATCTGAAGCAGCATGCGTCCCATATCCGTCTGAATGTGCGTCCGATTACGTCAGAAACCAGCTATCAAATGGCCAATGGCGAGATTGATCTGGCTTTGGGCTTCTTGCCAAATCTGGAGAATGGCTTTTATCAGCAGAAACTGTTTGAGCAATATTATGTAGTGATCGCGGCGAAAGATCATCCGCGGCTCACGGGTGACAGCATCACGACCGAAGAGTATTTACGTGAAACGCATATCGATATTGATGCCGGGATGGGGCATTACCATATTGAAAATGAATTGCTGAATCTGGAACTTAAGCGTGACATTCTAATGCGTCTGCCAAGTTATCTGGGAGTCGGACTGGTAGTGCAGGAAACCGATGCGATTGCGACCGTGCCTTATTATTTGAGTGAAGTCCTGTTATCACGTGGCAATCTCAAGATCTTTAATGCGCCAATTGCGTTCCCGACCTATTCCGTAAAGCAGTATTGGCATATGTCTTGTCATCATAAAACCAGCCATCAATGGTTACGCAATATGCTGCATGAGATTTTAAGTAAATAACTCTACAACTTAAATAGTTTGATTGAGTTCTCATCTCTAGATTTTAAACTCCCGGTTCAAGCCGGGATTTTTTTATTTTGGTACATCTTGATGCCTTTTTCAGAGCCTTGCACCTGAAGTGATCAGTTCCATCTCAAAAAAAAGTATTACGAATATAAAAAATAGTATTACCAGTTTGGCACGTCCTTTGCATCTATCTACTCAATCATAAAGTGATCTAGGGTTCCGATACATGAAGATTCATGTAGGTCTGCGACCGAGAGTTCACGGCTTAAGTTTCAAGCTCAAGCTACACGGAGGGATAAAAGCCCGGGAGGTAAACCGTACAAGATTGGGATGGATGCATATGAGCACAACTACTTATCACGAAGATCAAGTCCTCTGGACTGAACGTTTACCGGGTGGACACCACTGGTCAGCACGCATCCAGCGTGGCGCAGTTTTACAACTTAAATCTTTAGGCGCAAATGCCAATGTTTCACTGTTTTGTGTGAATAGCGAAGATAAGCTTGAAGCCTATAACATGCCAGACAGCTTAAAAGGTCAACACAGCGCATTTTTAAGTACAGGGCACATTTTGGCGTCTGATTTAGGTCGTGCGATGATCTCGATTGTTAAAGATGACCATGGTTGGAATGATGCCTTTTGTGCGCCAAGTACCGCACCGCAAATTGGAGCACAGTTTGGCACGAAGACCTTCCAGGATGCCCGCAACGACATGTACCGCAATGCTAAAGACAGCCTACTTTTAGAGATGACCAAATTTGGTTTATCTGCGACGGATCTGAGTAATACCTTAAACCTATTTTCAAAAGTTGCACCGGATGACAACGGCAACTTGTCTTATGTCGTATCTGATAATACCGATCAAGTGATTGAACTACGCTTTGAAATGGATTGTTTGGTGTTTTTATCCAGCGCACCACATGCACTCGACAATTCTAATGAATATGCACCAGCCGATATTCAGCTCTCACTCTTTAAAGCACTGCCTTTAGGCGACACCGATGTCTGCCGTGACTCATGCCCGCAAAATCAGCGTGCGTTTCAAAATAATAACCGCTACTACGCTTTAACTGCTTAAGGGGAATGATCATGACTGCACTCGTAAATCTAGAAAAATCAGTACTTAGCGAAGTTTGTCCTGCCGGTGAAGCATGGATGTGTGAAGTCAAAAAAGGCCAGTATTTCCGTATTGTTGATCTTGAAGGTAATCAAGCGGTGGATACTTTGTTTATTTCCGCACATAACCCTGAAGAGCGTTATAGCGCAACCGATACTTTGGCGATGAACCGTCAAATTTATCTAGAAAAAGGTACGACTTTATATACCAACTTTGGCAATAAAATTGCGAGTATTCATGATGACAACTGCGGTCGCCACGATACTTTAGGCGGTGCATGTTCATGTGAAAGTAACACAGTCCGTTATGCGCATGATAAATATCCAATGCACAGTTGCCGTAACAATTTCATGATTGCATTGTCACAACATCCGATTGCGAAAAAGCATGGTCTGAATGTGCGCCATATCGGTCCAAATATTAATTTTTTTATGAATGTACCTGTAACTTCAGATGGTCACCTGAAATTTGATGATGGGATTTCTGCACCGGGCAAATATGTGGAAATTAAAGCTGAGATGGATTTGATTGTGTTGATCTCAAACTGCCCACAACTGAATAACCCATGTAATGCCTATAACCCAACAAAAATTCAACTGATTGTCCGTGAAGGCGAGGTATAAGACTATGACTTTAAAATATGGGTTTAATAAAGTTCTCATCGCCAACCGTGGTGCAATTGCTTGTCGTGTGATTCGTACCCTAAAAAAATTAGGCATTCAATCGGTTGCAGTGTATTCAGAAGCCGACCGTGATTCATTGCATGTGACTTTGGCCGATGAAGCCGTATTCATTGGCGATGCACCTGCAAGCCAAAGCTATCTCAATGTCGATAAAATTTTAGAAGTTGCTAAACAAACCGGTGCTCAAGCGATTCACCCAGGTTATGGCTTTTTATCTGAAAATGCTGAGTTTTGTGACTTATGTGAAGCGCAAGGCATTGTGTTTTTAGGACCAAATTCAGCGCAAATGAAATCATTTGGTTTAAAACACACTGCACGTGAACTCGCGATTCAAGCCAATGTACCGCTACTTCCGGGTAGTCAACTCTTAGCAGATGAAGCTGAAGCGTTATTGGAAGCCAATCGTATTGGTTATCCAGTGATGCTGAAAAGTACCGCAGGCGGTGGCGGGATCGGGATGCGTTTGGTGTGGAATGAAGAAGAGCTGAAAGATGCTTATGCAACCGTCTCCTATTTAGCCCAAGCCAACTTTAAAGATGCAGGTTTGTACTTAGAGAAATTCGTGCAAAATGCCCGTCATATCGAAGTGCAAATTTTTGGTGATGGCAACGGTTTAGTGTTGGCGCTTGGCGAGCGTGATTGTTCGGTGCAACGTCGTAACCAAAAAGTCATTGAGGAAACACCTGCACCACATTTGAATGATGAGCAACGTGCTTATATTCAAAATGTCGCGATTCAATTGATGCAATCGGTGAACTACCGCTCGGCAGGTACAGTTGAATTTGTGATGGATACTGATACACAAGAGTTTTACTTCTTGGAAGTGAATACCCGTCTACAAGTGGAACATGGTGTGACAGAACAAGTCTTCGGTGTGGACTTGGTTGAATGGATGGTGACTTTAGGTAGTGGCGATTGGGTTGCGCCAACATCAACTTTGGAATCTAAAGGGCATTCGATTCAAGTTCGTCTCTATGCCGAAGATCCAATCAAAAACTTCCAGCCAAGTGCAGGTTTACTTACACATGTCGAGTTTGATGCTAATGCACGTAATGAAACTTGGGTAGAGACAGGTTCAAACGTATCGTCATTCTATGACCCAATGATTGCCAAAATTATTGTGACTGCGGATGATCGTGCATCAGCGATTCAAGCCATGACCGATACATTGGCTAAAACCCAAGTGGCTGGTATCGAAACCAACCTTGAATATCTACAAAACATTATCGACTGTGATGTATTTAAAGCCGGTACGCAAACCACACGCTTCTTAAATACCTTTGAGTGGAAAACCCAAAAGATTGAAGTCCTTCAAGCAGGCATTCAAACCGCCGTGCAAGATGTCACAGGCCGTTTGGGCTATTGGGATGTCGGCGTACCGCCATCAGGTGCGATTGATCCGCTGTCTTTAAATGTTGCGAACCAACTGTTAGGCAATGCACCAAATACCGCAGGGCTCGAATGTACCTTGCAAGGCCCAAGCTTAAAATTCCATTGTGATAGTCAAATTGTATTGGCAGGTGGTGATATGCCATCGACGTTGGATGGTGTGTCTGTCCCGATGTGGCAGACTGTGAATGTGCGCAAAGGTCAGGTACTCAAATGTGGCAAGATCGCCACAGGTTGCCGTACTTATATCGGGATTAAAGGTGGTCTGAATGTGCCTGAATATTTAGGCTCACAAGCGACTTTTACCTTAGGTCAGTTTGGTGGTCATGCAGGGCGTAATTTATTGATTGGCGATATGCTTCCAATCACGGCATTTACATCCGATGAAGTGAAAGCATTAAATGAAGATCAAATCCCAACATTCTCAAATACTTGGGAAATTGCGGTGATGTATGGTCCACATGGTGCACCTGATTTCTTTACCAAAAACGACATTGATACTTTCTTTGCCAACGAGTTTGAAATTCACTTTAACTCAAGCCGTACGGGGATTCGTTTGATTGGTCCAAAACCTGAATGGGCACGTCAGGACGGTGGCGAAGCAGGTTTGCATCCATCCAATATTCATGACAATGCTTATGCGATTGGTGCGATCGACTTCACCGGAGATATGCCAATTATCTTGGGGCCAGATGGTCCAAGTTTAGGCGGTTTCGTGTGTCCTGCGGTGGTGATCAATTCAGAGCTATGGAAACTCGGTCAGCTTAAAGCAGGCGATAAAGTGAAATTTGTGCCTGTGAGTTACCATCAAGCCAAATTGCTGAATGAAAAATATCATGCGCAATTAACTGCTAAAGATACGCAAGCAGTCACTTTTGATGAATCATTCTATCCTGAAATCAGCACCTTAAAATCTGCCATTTTAGATACCTTGAAAGGTCAAAATGGTACGCCTGATGTGGTGTATCGTCCTGCGGGCAATAACTATATGTTGGTGGAATATGGCGAGTTGGTGCTTGATTTAAACCTACGTTTCCGTATTCACGCCTTAATGCAATGGGTCAAAGATCAAAATATTCAAGGCATTATTGACCTGACACCGGGCATTCGTTCACTACAAATTCATTTTGATTCGACCCAACTCGATCAGATTGATTTATTGCGGATGCTTCAAGTGGCAGAAGAGCAACTGCCTGATGTGACGGAAATGCAAGTGCCATCCCGTACCGTGTATTTACCGCTGGCTTGGGAAGATTCACAAACTCAACTTGCTACTGAGCGTTATATGCAAACCGTGCGCCCTGACGCGCCGTGGTGTCCGGACAATATCGAATTTATCCGTCGTATTAATGGCTTAAAAGACAAACAAGCCGTGAAAGATGTGGTCTATAACGCGAGTTATTTGGTCATGGGCTTGGGCGATGTGTATTTGGGTGCGCCCGTGGCGACCCCGCTTGATCCGCGTCAGCGTTTGGTTACCACCAAATATAACCCTGCACGTACCTGGACACCTGAAAATGCCGTTGGTATTGGCGGTGCGTATATGTGTGTTTACGGTATGGAGGGTCCGGGTGGCTATCAGTTTGTCGGTCGTACTTCACAAATGTGGTCACGCTACCGTAAAAATCCAGACTTTGAGCAAGGTATGCCGTGGTTATTGCGCTTCTTTGATCAAATTAAGTTTTATGAAGTGTCTGAGTCTGAGTTGATGCAGATGCGTGAGGACTTTAAAGCAGGTCGTTTAAAACTACGTATTGAAGACGGTGTATTGAACTTAAAAGAATACAATGACTTCTTAAATGAAAACCAAGAATCTATTTCGGCGTTTAAAGCGGTGCAACAAGCCAACTTTGATGCAGAGCGCCGTCGCTGGCATGAAGCAGGTCTTGCGGAATATGTCTCTGAAAGTCTAGATGCTGTGGATGATGGCGAAGGTGTTGAAGTGCCTGAAGGTGGTTGTGCGGTGGAATCACATATGCCAGGTTCAATTTGGAAAATTGAATGTCAGTCAGGCGATATTGTGGAAGAAGGTGCGACCTTAGCTGTGATTGAAGCGATGAAGATTGAGATACCAATTATTGCACCTGAGCGTATGCGTGTCGATGCGATTACCATTGAAAAAGGGCAAACGGTGAAAACGGGGCAGGTGTTGTTTACATTGGCACCAGTGGCTTAAAGAATCCTCCTTAATCCTCCTTTTTCAAAGGAGGGAATTTCCCCTCTTTATTAAAGAGGGGTTAGGGGAGATTTAAGAATTACATTTTTCGATATGCTTAAATATTCGTTCACATAACGCTTTGGCTTTTGGTGTAAGTTCCCAATCAGGTTTTTCATCGAAATCTTTGATGATTTCTCGGCAGAAATCTAGTTTATATTTTATTGTACCTACACCTTTACCATCAGCAAATGCAGTTTTATCAGTTGATGTTCTGGTATTTCGTATTTGATCGTCTAATAGTTTTCCTATTCCATAATCTTTATGATCAAAGTAATCAGATGCAGTGATTGAATCTAACTTTTCTATAGTAAACCCCTGTTTAGTTCTAGTTTGCATCTTGCTAAACTTTTTTTGAGCTACTCTAATGATTGCCTCTTTCGGCAGAGTATTTTCTGTTTCCTTGCACTCTAAAATTAAATAATTATCTTTTTTCAACTCACGCTTTAAAACTTCTACACGATCAGCTTTACCTTGAATATCACCATCAGCAATGAGTAACATTTCACTTGCGACAGCTTTAGCACTTAAACCTTTATCTTCCAATTGATCAGCATATGTATCACTAAAGCACCAATGCACTAAATTACTTCCTGCATACTCTACAAATGTATAGTGATAATTCGGCATAAAACGACGATACTTTTTATAAAGCTCTTCATTCGGTTCTTCTAATTCAGCTAAATATTTTTCCATATATTTAGTGATATAGAGCCGATCGGTAATGCCTTCTACCCATATCGTACAGTTCGCCAAATAAACAGAAGAAGGACGTACGCTTAATGAAGCAAGTAGGTCACGATCTCGGTCACAACGCTTAATTTTAAAATCAAATTCGCTTGGGTTATCTATTTTCGGTTGTTTTACAAATTTTTGAATTATGACTTGGTCAGATTCATCTGCCATATCGAGTAAATGATTGGAGTGCGTTGTAAAGAAATAATAGTGGTCAGTTTCATCCAAATAGAAATTCATAAGCTGACGAACCATACCTGCGTGCATATGTAACTCAGGCTCTTCTATAAAGAAAGCATGTCTTTTATCTTTGTTGATGAATGCTTCATAAGTCAAAATGATTGCTTGTTGTAAACCATCACCTAACTGTGAAATAGGGAATTGCCTATCACTACCTATTTTAATATTTACAACATCTTGATCATGCTTAGGGATAAGTGAAACAGGTTCATTATCAAAAAAATATTCGCTTAATTTTTCTTCATATTTTTTAATCAGTTCACGTTGTTCTGGTTCGCCTAAAAGGTGAATTTTAAGTTCATGGTAGAGGCCTTCACCTGTAATTATGTTTGATAAATTAAATTTTCTATTCTCTAAACATTCTCCGTTTGATTCTTTATCCATAAAGTAATCTTTATGGGTACGCTCATAATAGGCTTTTTTATTTTCTTCTAAATTAACAGGGCGCATACCTCTTAGTATAGGAATATAGGATTTTTTGCTAAAACCTAAAAAGTTATTAAAGTGATCTATATCTTTTTTAATTTTTTCATAAAATGTTTATAATTCTTTGGTATTAGCATGAGTATATCTAGATAAATCATTAAATTGTTGATCAAAAAATCTTTTATACTCAGCTCTAGGAAATAAAGGTGCATTTAAAATATTAGTTATATGGGGTAATAGATGTGTTTTTTGATAACCTGATCTATTATCTAGGCTAAAGCTATACTCTGGTAGTGAATTGACTAAATTTTCAATATGTTTAATATCTTCATGATGAGTTAGGCTATTTAAAGAATGAAAGTCAATTATAGTTTGAAATAATGATCTTAGAAAACGACTTTTCCCTGCATTATTTTTCCCAATAAAAAAGTTTAATCTTTTTATTTCTATAATTTTATCGTAGTCGACTTCATTGTCTGAAGTATAATTGTCTAAGTTTTCAGCCCAATAATATAATTTTTCAGTCATAAAAAGCCCCCAAATATGGGAGCTAATTTAGCAGCAATTCATTACTTTTCAAATGAGTTATGAAATAGTGATTGATTCAAATCTGGTTGGTCTTTATTTTAGCAGTATAACACCTTAATAGATGACGGCCTGAATCACTTAGCCACACTTTGATGCACACTCGAACCCCAATGGTGCAAAATGGGCTATTTTTTAGCCGAACTTAATAAAATTAAATCATCCTTATTCTGGCTTATATATGTATGTGATCGATTTTAAAAGCATTCTGCTTAAATCTATTCTATTTTTATATTGTGGCACGCTTAATGCTTTTATTTATATACAACCTAAATAGAGGAGAACAATACACTTGATCACTCAATTACAAACATCGGTTAACCATTCATGTATAAAAAGAATAGCAAGGACATGATCATCAAAATGGAATAAACTGGTGAAATACAAAACTTACTTTTGCTTTAGAACAAGCCCCATCTCACTGTTATGGGGCTTTTTTTTCGCCTTTTTACCCAATTTTATTTATCACGTCCCAATAAGCACAAACTGGCACGCTTTCTGCATTTTCCTAAGTAATACGAAATTCTGGTTTTGTAATATCCACAGGAGATGCACATGAACAATCCGACATCAAATAAAAAAATGCATCCATGGCTTCACTTTCTGGTTGAGCTGCTCAGCGTACGCGCAGGCTTTCACATCAAACAGTCGTCCCAATATCAACCCAAGGATCAACATCGTGCCTAAACAAAAATTGGCACGGATCAGTATCACCGTGCCAGAAACCACGCTGCATGCGATGGATCAAAAAATTGTCGAGCAGCACTATGAAAGCCGTTCGCAGGCCATTGTCGACATGATTAACCGTCACCTGATTGATGATCTGGTGATTCGCGATGAAGTCATGGTTGGCACACTCACCTTGCTCTATGACGTCAGTCTGAAACCGCTGCGCAGTCAGCTGGTCGATCTGCAACAGCAGTATCTGGCACAAGTGATCAATTCGCTTCATATCCAGCTGGATGATGAAAAAATCCTGCAAGTCATGCTGATGCAGGGCGCGAGCAGTGACCTGAAAGAAATTAGCGAACAATTTATTGCATTGAAAGGCGTGATTAAAGGCCATCTCGAACTGATGGATGCCGTCATGCCACCCATTCCACAAAATACCGAACACACTTAAGGAGAACAGCTGTGCACAACTTATGGACTGTACAGGACTGGCAACACGCCTACCAGAATAACAATATCCAGCTTAGTGACCTGATTGAGTATGTTGCCGGATTGAATAATGACGATCATGCCTGGATTTCAATTGCAACAGCAGCACAATTACAGGCACAAATTGATGCATTGACTGGTGCAGATAGTGCAAGCTTGCCACTTTATGGGGTGCCATTTGCAGTCAAGGACAATATTGATGTTGCAGGGTTCTATACCACAGCAGCATGTAAAGAGGTAGCTTATCTGGCAACTTCCGATGCAACCGCAGTAGCCAAATTAAAAGCTGCCGGCGCGATTGTCGTGGGTAAAACCAATCTGGATCAGTTTGCGACGGGTCTGGTTGGTGTGCGCTCCCCATACGGCGCGGTAAAGAACAGCTTTAATCCTGAATATATCAGTGGCGGCTCGAGTTCGGGTTCCAGTGTAGTCGTCGCAAACGGATTAGTGCCATTTTCACTGGGTACAGATACTGCAGGTTCAGGACGTGTACCGGCAGGGCACAATAACATTGTCGGACTCAAACCGACCAAAGGCTGGTTCTCGACTACAGGCCTGATTCCGGCTTGCCGCACCATCGATGTGATTTCGATTTTTGCCTTAACGGTGGATGATACCTGGCAGGTAGCGCAAGTCATGCAGGGCTATGATGCCAGCGATGAGTATTCCAGAACGCATCCTCAAAATGTTCCTAGCCAATTTTCAAAAGGGAAAATTGCCATTCCAGATACACTGGAATTTTATGGCGATGCTGAAACTGAAAAAGCATTCCAGCTGGCGATCGCACGTGTACAAAGCTTGGGTTATACGGTTGAGCCGATTGATTTTGCTCCATTTCAACAACTGGCAGCGGCCTTGTATAACCGCTCTTGGGTAGCTGAACGTACCAGTGCCGTGGAAAAAATGGTGCAACGCGAGCAGACCCATCCGGTAATTGGCCAGATTATTGCACAGGCAGACCGGTTCAGTGCGGTCGATGTCATGCAGGATGAATATGAACGCGCCCGCCTGAGCCGTGTTATTCAAAATACACTGGCAGATTATGATGCCTTGATGGTGCCTACGGCACCCACCATTTATCGCATTTCAGAAGTAGAAGCGGATCCTCTGGTAAAAAACAGCCACATGGGCGCTTATACCAATTTTGTCAATTTTGCCGACCTGTCGGCTTTGGCGCTACCCAATAGCATTCGTGCCGATGGTTTGCCAACGGGCGTGACCTTTATTGCACCAGCCTGGATGGATGAAGCACTGGCCAAATTCGGGCAAAAATGGCAGCAAGCAAGCCAGTTAAAGTTGGGCACATCTGAACTTAGCTATGAAAAAATAACTGAAATCTCATCGGGTCACAGCGTCAAACTGGCTGTCGTCGGTGCACATCTAAGTAGAATGCCGCTGAACTTTCAGCTGACCACACGTGGTGGCACCCTGATCAAGCAGACCCGGACTGCTTCACATTACAAACTCTATGCTTTAAAAAATACCACACCGCCAAAGCCTGGCCTGCAATACAACGCCAAAGGCTTTTCAATTGAAGTAGAGGTCTGGGACATTCCACGTGCACTGTTCGGGGACATTGTTGCAGAAGTTCCGGCACCTTTGGGGATCGGTAATGTCCAGCTGATTGATGGTACTTGGGTCAAAGGCTTTATCTGTGAAGGCTATGCACTTGAAGATGCAACAGATATCAGTCATTTCGGTGGCTGGCGCGAATTTATGAAATCTAAACAACTTTCAAATACCAAATTTAAATGTGAATGCATAGGGGAAGTCGCAAAATGATCAAAAAAGCACTGATGTCCGTTTCCGTACTGTCTGCAATCCTTTTTAGTGGCTGTGACAATACTGCTAAAGTACCTGAACCAAGTGCCAAGGCAGAAGGACGTGTGACGACTCAGCCCATCCGGATTGGTTATAGTGACTGGCCGGGATTTGTGGCCTGGCAGGTGGCGATTGAAAAAGGCTGGCTGGAAGATGCCGGAGTTAATGCCGATTTTAAATGGTTTGACTATTCTGCTTCACTCTCTGCATTCGCAGCGAATCAGCTGGATGCTGTACTGGTCACCAATGGTGATAATCTGGTCACTGGCTCTGGCGGCACCAAGGGTGTGATGATCATGGCGACTGATTATTCAGCTGGAAATGACGTGATTATTGCCAAGAATGGCATTAATTCGATTCAGGATCTGCGCGGTAAAACAGTTGCGACTGAAAAAGGCCTGGTCGATCACTTGTTACTGTCCACTGCACTAGAGGATGCCAAGGTTAAACTGAATGAAGTTAAACTGGTCAATACCATGACCAATGAATTGCCACAGGTTTTTGCCACTCCCGATATTGATGCGATTGCAGTATGGCAGCCGGTGGCAAATCAGGCTTTATCTGCGGTGGCCGGTTCCAAGATTATTTTCACCTCTAAAGACAAGCCTGGATTAATCTACGATACCTTGACCGTGAATCCAGCCCATCTGGAAGCCAATAAAGAGCAATGGAAAAAGGTGATTCAGGTTTGGGATAAAACTGTCAAATACATCAATGACCCGGCGACTCGTGAAGATGCCGCACAGATCATGGCCAAACGTGTTGGTGTCGATGCGAAAACCTATATGCAGTTCATTGATGGTACGCATTTACTTGATCTGACCGCCAACAAGAAAGTCTTTACCAAAGGTGATGGTTTCGACTCGATCTATGGTTCTAGCTATCATGTGAACAAGTTCAATGTGGCCAACGGCATTTATACGACTGAAATGAACGTGGATGGCGTGATTGTTCCAACGCTGGTGCAAGAGCTGCAATAAAGCCTGATCTCTTACATAAGAAATCCCCGGTCTGGGGATTTCTTATTGTTAAATGAGTAGATATTTTTTATAAATCAAAAAATGATTGAAGGGATATTGAAAAGCTCCTTCTCCTTCTGGGATGAGAGGCATAGCTTCGCATGAGGATGAGGGTATTTATTAGAAAGAACCCCTCCCTGAGGAGCATGCTCCGCAAGTCTCCTACAAGGAGAGGCAATTTACTTCTTAATAATTAAAAATGACTGATGAAAGAACGCTAATATCAAAAAATTAAAGCTGCGTACTTTTGGAAAAGACATTGATAAAAATAATGCCAATGATCATAAACGCCAGACCGATCAGCGCGGGAAGATCCAGTTGCTGTTTAAACACCAAGAGGCCAACCGTTGAAATCAGGATAATGCCGGCACCAGACCAGATTGCATAGGCAATGCCCATCGGAATAGTTTTCATGGTCAGTGACAGGAAAAACAGGGCAACGGCATAACCGGCAATGGTGGCAAGTGAAGGCCAGAGCACGCTAAAACCATTGGAGGCTTTCAATGCAGAAGTTGCAATGACTTCTGCAATAATGGCAATCGAAAGATATAAAAAAGACATATTTCTCCCTATAACACCCGTTCTGCATGCTGCATCAGGTGATCCTGTTCTGACTTCAGCCAGCTTTCAGCTTGTATAGTCGTGGGGGTGGCATATTGAAATTGGTAATCCGGCTGGTACATGTCCAGCTCAAAAATCAGGTCGATTTTACGGTCATCGAGAACCACATGCTGAACCAGACTGCTTTCATTGAGAACTTCAAAATTTTCCAGGTTAAAAGCTTTACCTGTCTCACTGCTGCAGGTGCTGTAAGTTTTAGCTTGACCCTCAGTCCCGATAGAAACCTCAAAACTTTCCACCAAGGCAAACATGCTCGGATCGACAGCCTTCAAATCCATTTGAGCGACTGCACTTTGCACTTCAGGCAAACGTGTCAGGGCATAAGCAATATGATCAGCACAAATAATCAGGCCACCATCCATTTCCAGTGTCTGACCAGATTGAACATCAATCCCAGATTGCAGACGCAGGCCTAAAAATAAACCCCGTTGTACCTGCTGGCGCCAGTCTTCGACATAGACATTACTTGGAGAAAATTCCAGAATGCAGTTGCCAATCGCATGTAACTTGGCTGGTTCCGGCCACTGCACATGATTCTGATAATTGGCGTAGTCTTTTACCTCCCAAGACAAGAGTTGGCTGGCGTTATCCCAAAGCGTATTGCCAATCCAGCCTTGGCGTTCCTGAACAGCTGTTCCGGTCTGGCTTTTTAGACGCAGATCAATGGTAAAACTGCGCGACTGAAACCAGTACACAATGGTGTTTTCATCGGTCAGGCCATTATAAAAACTGATGCTTTTACGCCGGAAAGCACCATATAAAAAGCCCGGAATAATCTCTGGCTGAGGGATGGTGGGCTTTAAAGTCTTGATCACTTCAAACAGATTCATAATGCTGTCTCCGTCTGTTCTTCAAGTCCAAAAGAGGAAAGTGGTACAGCATTTTTTAAGATCAGTTCACCGCTAGCAACGCGCTGTTTTAAATATTGAAAGGTCTGGGCGGTCTGATTAAACAGGTGCTCACCCCCGATCAGGGCAGAATATTTGGAATTTTCAGTGTGAATAACCGGTTCAATCACGGTGTCATAATTGCAGGCGCAAAACAGCGGGAATGAATAACGTTCTTCCGAGACCTTTTTCACGCGGTGCTTGGTGGCGAGATATTTACCATTCGACAGAATTTCCATCATGTCCCCGATATTCATCACCAGTGTGTTTTCAATCAGTGGAATGTCGATCCATTCGCCGGCTTTATTCAAAACCTGTAAGCCGGGTGCGGTGGGTAACAGCAGGGTAAAGCATTCATAATCGGTATGTGCGCCAATACCTTCGGCATCTTGCACTTCCGGATTATAGGGATAATGAATCAAACGTAGCTGACTTGGTGCATCAGTAATTTTGCTTTCAAAAAAATCCTCACGAACGCCCAACGCCAGTGCAAAGGCAGAAAAAATCTGCTGGCTGATCTCACGCAGATGGCTATAGTATTGGCTGACAATAGACTTGAAATCCCGATGGTCTGGCCATAAGGTGGGCCCAAGTAAAGGACAGTCTTTTCTTACCCCCTGATAATCATAATTGACATCATAGGCTTCTTTTAAATCATAACTGTTGCCGGCAAACTGCTCTTCGCCAATTAGCACATAGCCGCTATGATTTTTTGATTTGCCAATATAGTGCTGCATTTTGGTGTCCAGATCCTGAGAAAAATAGGACTGGGCCATTTCAATCAGGTCTTTGGCGTAGTCAAAATTAAACTGGTCGCCTTGCAGATAGAGAAATCCAACTTCTTTACAGGCATGATCCAGAGCATGAGCAACTTCAATACGATCGGCTAAATCCGGACTTTGCAATTTTGAAATATCAACCAGTGGGAGTACATATTGCGCTTGCATGACAATCACCTCTAATGTTGGTCGTCCAACACAGCGATTAAAACCTTCGGGTCGTCCCAAAGGCATTTTGAATGAGATTATTTATTGATGCTGACCTTGGTCATACGCGGAATGACCGGCAGTTCTGCCAGTGCCGGATCCAGTTCATCTTCCTCAGCATGCACCAGATAATCGACACGTTGTCTTAACTGTTTAAATTCAGGACTAAGCATGACGTCTGGATGGCGTGGACGAGGTAGATCAACTTCGATAATTTCCTTGATTTCACCCGGATTGGCTTTCAGCGCCACAATACGGTCGGCCAGTAAAATGGCTTCATCCATATCGTGAGTCACAAAAATGATGGTGATGTCGATATTTTGCCAAAGATCCATCAGATGACGCTGCATTTTTTGCCGGGTATGCGGATCAAGTGCCCCAAAAGGTTCATCCATCAACAGGATTTTCGGTTCATTGACCAAAGCCCGGGCAATCGCGACACGCTGTTTCATCCCGCCAGACAGCTCATGCGGATACTGGTTTTCATACTTTTCCAGACCAATAATATTGATCCATTCACGTGCCTGTGCTTCAGCCGCTGCACTACTTTGGCCTTTCATGCGCGGACCAAACATGACATTTTCCTTGACGGTTTTCCATGGAAACAGGGTATAGCCCTGAAACACCATGCCACGCTCCGGACTTGGGCCGGTAATCGGCTGGCCATCCACCAGAATCTCACCACTGCTATAAGGATCCAGACCGGCGACTACACGGCTAAAGGTTGACTTGCCGCAACCGGAAGGCCCAATCACACAGATGAACTCCCGCTTATGAATTTTCAAATTGAGTGCATTTAAAACCGTACGTTCGGTTTTGCCATGACTGAATTTCTGTGTCAGTTGCTTCGCTTCCAGAATCACCGGGCGGGCATAAATTTTGTCAAAGTATTCGCGGGTATTAAATTCAGTGTTTTGCATCAGTTAGCTCCCGGTTTCCATTTAAATAAGCGTTGTCCCAGTTTCATTAAAATCACATCACAAAGCAGGCCAATCACTCCAATAATCAGGATCGCGGCAAAGACATTATCAAAGTTCTGATAGCGGGCTTGCTGGGTAATAAACCAGGTGATCCCGGATGTACTGCCAATCAGTTCTGCTACGATTAAATAGGTCCATGCCCAACCCAACAGTACGCGCAGATTACGGTAAATCTCTGGCATAGCTGCTGGAATCACCACATAAAACAGGCTTTTGAGTTTATTGGTGCCTAGGGTAAAACCGGCTTCAATCAGGCTGCGATCGACCAGACGTGTGGTATTGGCAATAATCAGGATTTGCTGGAATAAAGTTCCAATCACAATGATGGCAATTTTGGGTGCATCATTAATGCCAAGAATGGCGACAGCCAGTGCACCAAAGGCCGGAGCAGGCAGATAACGGAAAAATTCAACAAAGGGCTCGGTCAGCTGGGAAACTTTATTGGAGAATCCACATAAAATACCGAGTGGAATACCAACTAAGGAAGAAATAAAGAACGCGGTAAAGACCAGCTTGATACTGTGCCACAGGCTTTCATGAAACCAGGGCGCATTGGCCTGAGCCGGCTCCGTGGTAAAAGCTGTGATCAGTGCAATTGCCACTTGATGTGGTGCAGGCAGATAAATCGGGTTGACCAGAATACCCTGCGGCGGAGCCAGACCTTGATCTACTGCAGATTGCGCAGCAGAAAAAAACTGGTCTTTATCAATACGACTCTCGACCTGTAAATAGGCAACACTACCGGAATCAGTAATCTGGACTTGTGGATGCCAAATAAATGGCAAGTAGCTGACTGCACACCAAATTAAAATTGGTATTAAAAAAGACCCCAAGCCAAACAGTAATTTATTTCTTTGACTGAGTTCACGTGCAACGTAACTCATAGTGTTGCCCCTCAATATTACAAATTTTATAAAACGTAATACTGAATAAGCAAAATGGATGCCATTTCATACCAAATCATGAAATGACTCTTAAAAGGATTTATTTTTTAGAAAAAATTAGCAGACAACTCTTAATCATATTCAAGAAGTTAGATCAGAATGCAGAGATTTTTTAATCATTTTCTGGAAAATAGACTCAATGAAAAAGACCTGAAAAATCAGGCCTCTTTTTTCAGTAACATCATTTAGCCAATAATGTCTGCATGCTGGCTTTGCAAACTATAGATGCACTGTTCTGCAATCTGTTTTTTCTCGGCTACGGTCATTTCAATATCTTCCCATTTCTGCATCTGCTGCAGAAGCCAGATAAAATCATCGACTTTCGGTTGGGCACTTTTCCCAACAAAATTCCGGATAATATTCTTGATCTTGTAAAAGTCATAGACATGCCGCTGGGCGGAACATTCAAACTGAATAATCTGATAATCGACTAACATATCCCAGACTTCGGAAAGATCAGGGCGCTGCTTTAAATCATCCTGCGCTTTTTGTACTGCCTTGACCACTGCCTCTACGGTAAATGGATGCTGTTCTGCCCATTCCTGGGTCATGGCCAAGACTTTATCGGCAACTTTTGGAATGACATTCTGGCTCGCCGCGACGATAAAACTATAACCTTCAAGTTTGGCCTGAATATTCCAGGGTTCTCCCACGCAAAAGCCATCGAATACCTGTTCTGCGATTCCTTTTACCATGGAAGGCGGTGGAGACGTCATCAGCTGGATATTCTTGGCCAGTTGTGGATCAGTCAGCGCCAACCATTCTTTTAAACAGTAATGGTGAATTGAATATTTATACACATAGGCCAGATTGATGGGATGATTCTTTTGTAAAGCCTGTACCAGTTTCTTTGAGGTACTTTGTTCATCATCCTCAGGCTGGATACCGAGTTCATAGCACAGATCTTGGCGCAGACTAATAAAAGCCTGATTCACGCTCAGTACTAGAGGGGTTTGCAAAGCCACCTGTAACTGGTCTGTGCCCAGGGCAGCAGCGGGCAACATGGCGGACAGACAATGTGCAGCATCCAGAAAGCCATAGGCCAGACGGTCACGCAAACTTGACCATGAGGCTTCGCGGATTAAATTGATGGTTAATCCTTGCTCGGCAAAATAACCCTGTTTTTCAGCCCAGAGAATGGCAACACAATCAAGTAAAGGAATATAGCCAATATTGAGTTCAGTTTTTTCTAATGTGGACATATGCTTTTCCTTATTGGCCCAGTAACAGCTTCTGTGCATCCAGTAAGCGTCTGGCCATTTCACCAATGGTAATCCGGTGACTCATGGCATTTTTACGCAATAAAGCAAAAGCTTGCTCTTCCGTTAAGGCATGCAGCTGGATGAGCAGGGCTTTGGCTTTATCGATATCTTTACGGTCAATCAGCTTGTCCTGGGTTTCTTTTAAATCGTTCAGCAGCTTTTTATGTTTGCGGAATTGTTCAATTGAAATTTCCAGAATGCTTTCTAGTTTGGTGGGATCAATACCATCGACAATATAAGCCGTGATTCCGGCATCAATCGCACTTTTGATGGTGTCTTTATTGGAGTTCTGGGTAAACAGCACGGTCGGAAGTTCATATTGGCTGACACAGCTTTCAATAATATCCCGATGCGGATGATCCATATTCAGCAGGATCACATCTGCATGAATACCCTTAACATGTACCATATTCAGGTCATTCAGGATTAAACAGGCCACCACCTGAAAATCATGTGAAAGTAAGGATTCCTGGATGAATTGGGCGCGCTCCAGATCATCATCAATAAGAGCAATTCGTAATTTGGACATGGAATATTTTCAAGTAAGGCCTAAGGAATATTCAAGCAGGAGTAAAGCAAAAAACATGCCATTAAATTGGTGCATAAAATTCTATTTTTCTGTTCAATTTAGTGCACAGCTTTAGAGATTTCAGCTGATAGCTGATCAAAATGAAGCGTTTAGTTAGATCATCTGCCTGAAATAAGGCGTTTTCTTATTGGAAAAGTTGGCACGATTTCTGCATTTATTAAATCGTCAAAGATGACTTTCAATACTAACAACGGCCAACGATGTCCGTTCTGATCGTAATTGCACTTTCAAGGAGTGTGATTGGTATTTCGTTCAGCACAGGATAAATGACATGGTCAGTTGTTCAGCAATACAAAACGCACAAGCGTTTCAACCCTTCCTCCAGCATTACAAAGCGCTGGGTTGCGGTATTTACAACATATTCAATCAGCAGACATATCAATGCCTAGACGTGATATGCGGCTTTTTATCATCTTTAAAAAAACAATAGTTGGAGTGCAGATATGAAAATTCTCATGATTGGGCATGGCATGGTGGGGCATAAATTCATCGAATCTGTACTGGAACAGGCCGGTGATGACATTGAGCTGACCATTTTGGCAGAAGAGCCACATTTAGCTTATGACCGGGTACATTTGACCGAATATTTCAGCGGCAAGTCGGTCAAGGATCTGAGTCTGTGTCGTAGTGATTTTGCCGATGCTTATGGCATTGATTTGCGACTTAATACTAAAGCGGTTGAAATTGATCAGCTCCATAAAACCGTCACCACCAGCCAGGGTGATGTGCTGAGTTTTGACAAGTTGATTCTCGCTACCGGTTCTTATGCCTTTGTGCCACCAATCCCGGGCAATGACCGTCAGAATTGCTTTGTTTATCGTACCATTGAAGATCTGGATGCCATTCGTGCAGCCAGTCTGAATGCCAAAACTGGCGTAGTGATTGGCGGCGGCTTGCTAGGGCTGGAAGCAGCGAAAGCCCTGCGAGATCTGAATCTGGAAACCCATGTCGTAGAATTTGCTCCGCGTCTGATGGCGGTGCAGATTGATGATCTGGGCGGCCGGGTACTGCGCTCTAAAATTGAAGACCTTGGTGTCAAGGTACATACTCAAAAGGCCACGTCAAGTATTGAAGATGGTGACAGCACTCAGCATGTAATGAAGTTCGGAGATGGTTCGGTGCTTGAAACCGATATCATCCTGTTCTCGGCCGGCATTCGTCCGCGTGATGAACTGGCGCGCCAAAGTGGTTTACTGATTGGTGAGCGTGGCGGCATCATCATTAATGATTATTGCCAGACCTCACATCCGGACATTTATGCCATTGGTGAATGTGCACTTTGGGACAATAAAATTTATGGTCTGGTTGCACCAGGCTATGACATGGCGCGGATCGCGGCAAAACATGTCCTAGGCCAAGAAAGTCATGCATTCGCTGGTGCGGACATGAGTACCAAGCTCAAACTGATGGGCGTGGATGTTGCTTCTATTGGTGATGCACATGCCATGTCCCCAGGTGCTTTGAGCTATTTTTATGCTGATGAAGCCGCGCAGGTTTATAAAAAAATCGTGGTGTCAGCAGATAAGACCAGGCTGCTGGGCGCGGTGCTGGTGGGCTGTGCCAAAGAATATAGTGATCTCCTGCAAATGATGCTAAATGGTCTGGCTGTACCGGAGCAACCGGAAAGCCTGATCATGCCGGGCTTTGATCAGTCAACCTCCAAATCAGGTGGTAGTGGTGTCGATTTATTGCCTGACAGTGCGACCATCTGTTCATGTAATAACGTTTCCAAAGCTGATATCTGTTCAGCTATTGATGGCGGTGCAACTTCATTGGGTGCACTGAAAAAATGCACCCAGGCTGCAACGGCGTGCGGTGGCTGTGCACCACTGGTAACGCAGGTTCTCAAATCTGAATTACAGCGTCAGGGTGTCACGGTGAACAATCACCTGTGCGAACACTTTGCCTATTCACGTCAGGAACTGTATCACCTGGTACGCGTGCATGAAATCAAGACATTCTCTGACCTGATTCAGCAACATGGGCACGGCATGGGCTGTGATATCTGCAAACCGACTGTAGCCAATATTCTGGCATCCTGCTGGAATGATTTTGTTCTGAAACCAAGTCATGCCGGTTTGCAGGATAGTAACGACTACTACCTCGGCAATATCCAGAAAGATGGTTCCTATTCGATTGTGCCACGTGTGGCAGGCGGCGAGATTACTCCGGATGGCCTGATTACCATCGGTCAGATCGCCAAAGATTATGGTTTATATACCAAAATCACGGGCGGACAACGAATTGACATGTTTGGTGCACAGGTACATCAACTGCCTGAAATCTGGGAGAAACTGATCAATGCCGGTTTCGAGTCCGGACATGCCTACGGCAAATCCTTACGTACGGTGAAATCTTGCGTGGGTAGTACCTGGTGCCGTTTTGGAGTCGATGATTCTGTCGGCTTGGCGATTTTCCTGGAGAATCGTTATAAAGGCCTGCGTTCACCCCATAAAACCAAAATGGCAGTATCCGGCTGTACCCGTGAATGTGCAGAAGCACAGAGCAAGGATGTCGGTGTCATTGCCACGGAGAAAGGCTGGAATCTATATGTATGCGGTAATGGCGGTATGAAACCACGCCATGCTGAACTGCTCGCCTCGGATCTGGATACTTCCACACTGATCAAATATATCGACCGCTTTTTTATGTTCTATATCCAGACGGCAGACCGTCTGCAGCGCACCAGTGTGTGGCGTGACAATATGGAAGGTGGGCTGGACTATCTGAAAGATGTCATTGTGCATGATTCGCTCGGCATTGCCGCTGAACTGGAAAGCCGTATGCAGCATGTGATTGGCACTTATCAGGATGAATGGCGCACTGCGATTGAAGATCCTGAAGTGCGCAAACGCTTTAAGACTTTTATTAATGCCAAAGTAGCCGAGCAGAATGACCCGCATATTCAGTTTGCGCCTGTACGTGGCCAGATTCGTCCAAAGACAGAAGCTGAACGTGATTTAAACCGTATTCCAGTGGTTGAAGCCTAAATACCACAGTCAGGGAGAATGAAAATGACAATTTTAAAAGACATGAACGAACTGAACTGGTACGAAGTCTGCAATCTGGATGAGATCACTCCGAATACCGGTGTGGCAGCCCTGATTGAAGATCAGCAGATTGCAATTTTTCGCGTGGGTCAGGAACAGCGGGTTTATGCACTCAGCAATCAGGATCCGTTTAGTCTGGCCAATGTCATGGCACGTGGCATTCTGGGTGATCTGCAAGGTGAGCGTGTAGTCGCATCCCCAATTTACAAGCAGCATTTCAGTCTGGTGACCGGCCGTTGTCTGGAAGAACAAAACCAGAAATTACTGGTATTTCCAACCCGAATTGAAAATGGCAAAGTTCTGGTGAGTCCGACTCCGCAAAAGACTTATATTTCCAGTAATGGTCAAAACACAGAGCGCTTAAAATTGGTATTGGTCGGGAATGGGCTGGCGGGTATGCGCTGTCTGGAAGACTTGCTGGATATGGCACCAGATCGTTATGACATTACCGTGATTGGGGAAGAGCCATGGGGAAATTACAACCGGATCATGTTGTCACCGGTATTGTCTGGTGAGAAAAGCTTTGCCGAAATTATGCTGCATTCAGCTGACTGGTATGCCGAAAAAGGCATTCGATTTATTGCTGGAGATGCTGCTATCGCTATCGACCGTTCACGTAAGCAGGTTCATACCGAAAAAGGTGAGATAGTTGCTTATGATCGTCTGATCCTCGCGACCGGTTCCAAACCTTTCGTACCGCCAATTCCGGGTGCTGAACTTGAAGGCGTGATTAGCTTCCGGGATATTCAGGATGTTAACCGCATGCTGGATTACTGCAAAACCAAGCAAAATGCCGTCGTGATTGGAGGTGGGTTGCTGGGTCTAGAAGCAGCTTATGGACTGAAGCAGCAGGGGATGAATGTAACTGTGCTGCATCTGATGGACCGTATTATGGATCGTCAACTGGATATGAAAGCCAGTCAAATGCTGAAAAAATCAATTGAAGATAAAGGCATCCGAATCATCACTGAAGCCAACACCGAAGAGCTGCTCGGTATTGATGGTCACGTGACTCAACTGCGACTAAAAGACGGGACAGTGCTGGATGCCGATTTGGTGGTCTTCGCCGTCGGGATTCGACCAAATAAAACCCTGGCTGAACAGGCTGGTCTGCGCTGCAATCGTGGGGTGCTGGTGAATGACACCATGCAAACCTATGACCCGAGTATTTATGCAGTGGGTGAATGCATTGAGCATCGTGGCCAGACCTTTGGACTGGTTGAGCCATTATGGGGACAGGCCTTTATCTGCGCGACGCATCTGGCTGAACATGGCCGACTGACCTTTAAGGCACCGACTGTTCCGACCCAGCTTAAGGTCAGTGGATGTGATGTCTTCTCGGCAGGCAATTTCGAACCGCAGGATGATTTTGAAGATATCGTGCTGAATGATGAAAAACGTCAGATCTATAAACGGATCATTATTCAGCAGGACAAAGTCATTGGTGCAGTGCTATTTGGCGATACCGAAGATGGAGCTTGGTATGCAGAACTGATTGCAGATCAGACACCGATTAGTAATATCCGCAGCAAACTGCTTTTTGGTCGGGATTTTGCATTAAAAAAGGCAGGGTAATCGGATCAATCTCCCAACCCCTCTTTAAACAAGAGGGGAACCTCTCTCCTTTATTAAAGGAGGGTTGGTGAGGATTAAAGCTTTTGAGACATAGAAAAAATTTAAATCAAACCTGTAAAAGCTAGATATCAGAGATTTGGTGAAACAAGTGAATTTGGATGATTAAGGAGCGCAGCAGCAATGAATAGTATTCCGGTTATGGAACTACATAGCTCTACTGAATCCCAAATAAAAACCACTCAGACGACCTGTCCTTATTGTGGAGTAGGCTGTGGTGTCATCGCGCACGTAAGCCAAACCTCGATGGGTGAAAAGGTTCAGATTGAAGGCGATGTTCAGCATCCTGCGAACTTGGGCAAGTTGTGTATTAAAGGCAGTCATCTTGCCGATACACTTGGCTTAAAAACCCGGCTTCTACATCCGATAACAGGTCGAAAAGAGCAGCGGCAAATAAGCACTTGGGATCATGCCATTTCAAGTATTGCCAATAAATTTCAGCAATGTATTGATCAGTATGGACGTGACAGCATCGCCTTTTATGTCTCCGGCCAGCTTTTGACTGAAGACTATTATGTGGTGAACAAGTTTGTAAAAGGCTATCTGGGTACTGCCAATATTGATACCAATTCAAGACTGTGCATGTCTTCTGCTGTGGCGGCACATAAACGGGCTTTCGGCGAAGACCTGGTACCGGCCAGCTACACAGATTTTGAGCAGACAGAAATGGTGATTCTGGTCGGTTCCAATACTGCCTGGTGCCATCCGGTGCTTTATCAGCGCATCATGAAAGTCAAAGAAGAGCGGGATTTATTCGTGGTGGTGATTGATCCCCGCTTTACCGCAACCTGTGAAGCGGCAGACTTACACTTGCCGATTTTACCAGGTCAGGATGTCGCGCTGTTTAATGGCTTGTTGCAGTATCTTCAGCAAAATGGTCATGCCGATCTGGATTTTGTTACCCAACATACTCAAGGTCTGGAGCAGGCGCTTGCCAGCAGCTCGACAGAGTCATCGATTGAAAGCGTGGCAAGACGTACCGGTATTGCTATTGAAAAATTAATCTTATTTTTTCAAAAATTTGCCCAGACCGAAAAAATTATGAGCCTGTTTTCCATGGGCGTAAACCAATCCTCCCAAGGCGTAGACAAGGCCAATAGCATTATCAACTGTCATTTATTGACAGGAAAAATAGGCAAACCCGGTTCGGCACCTTTTTCCATGACCGGACAACCGAATGCGATGGGCGGACGGGAGGTCAGTGGGCTGGCCAATATGCTGGCCAGTCATCTGGATTTGGATAACCCACAGCATCAGCAACTGGTGCAGGATTTCTGGCAAAGCCCGGTCATCGCGCGGCAGCCCGGATTAAAAGCGGTAGATTTATTTCAAGCGGTGGAAAGCGGGAAAATCAAGGCCATCTGGATTATGGCCACCAATCCGATCGTGAGTTTGCCCGATGCAGATCAGGTTAAACGCGCTCTGGAAAAGTGTGAATTTGTGGTCGTTTCCGACATTTGTCTCGACACCGATACCACGCAATATGCCGATGTACTGTTACCGGCATTGGGTTGGGGCGAAAAAGATGGCACAGTCACCAATTCGGAGCGCCGTATTTCCCGGCAAAAGGCTTTTTTGCCGGCTCCGGGTGAAGCCAAAGCAGACTGGTGGGCCATTTCTCGGGTGGCTCAGGTCTTAGGTTTTCGCGGTTTTGACTTTAGCAATAGCCATGACATTTTTCTGGAACACGCCCGTTTATCTGCCTATCAGAATGGTTCACTTTCGCAACGCGCAGATACACCCAATTTTCGCTATTTCAACCTGCAAGGTTTAACTCATCTCGGTTTTGCGGAATATCAGAATCTGGCATCGATCCAGTGGCCGGTTTGGGATAAGCAAGAAGTTCATCAGGTTGGTCAACTATTTAGCCAAGGCCAGTTTAGTCATGCAGATGGCAAGGCCAGATTGGTGCCGACGATTGCAGCCGATCCGGTACATGCTATTTCTGCTGAATATCCTCTGATTCTAAATACCGGACGCATTCGTGATCAATGGCACACCATGAGCCGTACCGGATTATCTGCCAGTTTATCCCAGCATCGTACTGAGCCTTATTGTGAGTTGCATCCGCACGATGCGCTGAAATATGGCTTGAAAGATGCCGAGCTGGTCGAGGTGAAATCCGCTTGGGGAAGTTGTGTACTCCGTGTGCAATTTTCACAAAATATGCGACGTGGCCAGATTTTTGCACCGATTCATTGGAACGACCAGTTTGCGTCCGATGCGCGGATTGGCAAAGTGGTGAATCCGGTAGTTGACCCGATTTCTGGCGAACCAGAATTTAAGCATACTCCAGTGATGATCCAGCCATTTTATACCCAGTGGCAGGGCGTGCTGTATGTGCGGGAAGGCTTTGAGCAGCAGATCCAGACCATAATTGAAAATACGGTGTGGTGGAGCAAAATTCAAACCACTCAGGCCATCCGGTATGAACTGGCAGACCGGCGCAGGTTTTCTGACATCACCGGGCAGATCAAGAGCCTGTTAGCCTTTGATGATGAAAGCTTTGAATGGCTGAATCTCGAAGATCAAACGGCGCATATCAGTCATAGTGTGGTGCTTCAGGATGGCCAGTTAATTGCCAGTTTTTATATCGCACCGGCGGCACTATTGCCAGATCGTGACTGGGTGGCTGGCCTGTTTAGACGTGAACGTCTGAGTGCATTGCATCGTAAAGCATTGCTGGCAGGTCAGGCCATGTCGATGGGAAATAGTGAAGGGGCATTGGTCTGTAGCTGTTTTAAGGTCGGTAAGAACCGAATTATTCAAACCATTAAAGATAAAAATATCACGCATGAAAAACAGGTGACTGCATGTCTAAAAGCCGGAGGAAATTGTGGTTCGTGTTTGCCAGAAATTAGAGGCCTGATTAAGGCCTGCCAGACGGAGTGCATAGAATGAAAAGAAGAGTGATGAAGACGGTGTCTTATCCGGAAACCGACGTGGTGATTCTGGCCGGAGGTTTAGCGCGGCGCATGAATGGCATCAATAAATTGCTGCACAAATTTGATGATGAAATCCAGCTGATTAAAATCCATCAGCAACTGAAGTCCCGGGCAAGCAAAGTCTGGGTCAATAGCCATCGGGATCACTCTATTTATAAACGGATGATTCCTTCGATTGATTTTTATCAGGACGATGAACCCGGCTTTCAGGGACCATTGATGGGCATGAAGAGTGCCTGGTCACATGTGGAATCTGATTATGTGCTGTTCGTGCCTTGTGATGTGACCTATATTCCCAAAAAAGTCATTTCACGTTTACATCAGGCCCTGCAACGACATCCTTTATCTGAAGTGGCGGTAGTTGAAATCAATGAAAAGGCATTGTTTCCATTCTGTCTGATGAAACGCAGCAGCTTACCCACGCTTATACAACATCTTGAAAATGATCAGCACAGTTTAAAACTTTGTTTTGCTGACATGCACATGCAGCGGGCAAGCTTTAAAAATCGTGCCCTGTTTTTTCACAGTATTAATTCATTTGACGAGCTACAGCAGCATCAACAGCTTAACTTTCTCTAGCGTTTAAAATGCTAAAAGTCGAATTATCATATTCTGGTTCACCAAAATATTGCTTTTTTTATTTTTCGAGCGAAATTTTGGACTAAAAAAGAAAAAATATTACCCATTAATATTCATTAAACATAAATTTGTGCAAAGTTGGAACACTTATTGCTCATTCATTGTGAAGAAATAGGGCAGTAAATCAAGACTGTTAAATAACCGTGCAGATCTCATCATGGACCGCAGCAATGAACAGCATGACAGCTTTAGCACCTCGCAGTATCTTTCAGGATCAGTTTGGACGCCAGAAACGTAAGTTGCGGATCTCGGTGACTGACCGTTGTAATTTCAAATGCAGCTATTGCATGCCTGAACATCCGGAATGGATGAATAAAAAAGATTTGCTCAGTTTTGAAGCCCTGTATGCTTTTTGCGAGTTTATGGTGCGACACGGGATTGAGCAGATCCGGGTGACGGGTGGCGAACCGTTGATGCGTCAAGGTATTGTTCATTTTATTGCTCGCTTGCAGACATTGAAAGCCTTTGGCCTGAAACGTATTTCCATGACCAGTAATGGCCATTATTTAAAAGATTATGCTCAAGCGCTTAAACAGGCAGGACTGGACGATCTGAATATCAGTCTAGACAGTCTTGATCCAAAGCAGTTTCAGCAACTGACCCAAAAACAGTTACAGCCTGTACTTCAAGGTATTTCTGCCGCACAGCAGGCAGGTTTGACCGTCAAGATCAATAGTGTGCTCATCAAAGGCATCAATGACAATCAGATTATTCCTTTGGTGAAATGGGCACAGCATCAGGCTATAGAACTGCGTTTTATTGAGTTTATGCCCCTCGATGGCGATCAGAAATGGAATCCGTCTGATGTCATCAGTGAGCAGGATATCCTGGATCAACTGAAAACTGAATTTGATGTCCAGGTATCTCAAGGACAAGGCGCCAATCCAGCCCGTGGCTATTTGGTCAATGGGCAGCCTTTGGGGATTATTTCCACCATTACCCATTCATTTTGCAGTGATTGTGACCGTCTGCGCCTCAATGCCCAAGGTGAATTTTATAACTGTTTATTTGCCAGACAAGGCCTGAACCTTAAGGCAGATATCGAACAACTGGCGCTGGATCATTTCGCCACACAGACATTTCAGCACAAGCTCCACGCTTATATCTGGCATAAAGAGGCCGGCTTCCATGCGATCCAGCAATCACCAATACAAAAGCCGATCCGAAAAATCAGCATGCACAGCATTGGAGGATAAATATGTCACTCACTCAGCAAAAATTAATTCATATCAGAATAGAAGCCTTCGGTGCGATTGAACGACAAATCCCCGCAGATTTGAGTTTGCAATGCGAGTCTGAAATTCAGGTTTCTGCAGTCCTGAACCAGTTGCTATCCATTTATCCTGATATACAGCCCATGCTGGAACGTTGCGCCTGTGCAATCGGTGAAGACATCATTTCCAGACAGAACGTTTTAAATCGGGACAGTACGCTGGTGCTGTTATCGCCGGTAGCAGGAGGCTGAAATGCAACTCAAACCATTAAAACAATTTGCCCGAATCCAGCAGACTGCTTTTAGTCTGGAGGATTTTGATGATATTCAGCATTTTCCGGAATGTGGTGGAATCGGCATCTTTGTCGGAACAGTACGTAATCATCATCAGGGGAAAGCTGTGCGTGCCCTGAAATATACTGCCTATGCGCCTGTGGCTGAAAAAATGATTCGTGAAATTGAACAGCAGATCCAGACCAAATACCAGGTGTCTTATGTGCGGGTGGTGCATCGGACTGGTGAGTTGGAGGTTGGGGAAACAGCCATCATTGCTATGGCTTATGCGGCCCATCGTCGTGAGGCTTTTGCTGCCTGTGAGGAAGCTGTGGAACGGGTGAAGCATGAAGTTCCGGTCTGGAAAGAAGAATTTTATATGGATGGTAGCAGTCAATATGTCGAAGGCTGTTGTATCCGAAAAGATCATGGACCTGAAACGGACCACTCTCATCATGCAGAAGATCCGCATTGTCACCATCACCATGTAGCACCACACGCTTACCAATTACTATCTAATTAAATGCGTCTAATGAGGATGCATAAGATGAATCAATTTAAAACAGATTTTAAAATTAGCCTGGGACAAATCATGAAAAATGTAGGGATGAAAGCAGAAAGTTACCGTACAGCAATTGCCACTGGAATCCTGCATGCACCGCCACATTGCATTGAGTTGCTGCGTAATGGCAATACTGAAAAAGGGGATGCCCTGAAAACAGCACGCATTGCCGGCATTCTGGGCGCCAAACGGACCGATGAGCTGATTCCACTCTGCCATCCATTGCCGATTTATCGTGCCGATGTGGAATATGAACTGTTTGATGCGTATGTCGAAATTATTGCTACCGTTGAAACCATCGGACCCACTGGTGTGGAAATGGAAGCTTTGACCGCGGTCAGTCTGGCGGGTCTGACCTTGTATGACATGCTGAAGCCGCATTGTGAACCGGAAGATTTGTCGCTGGATCAATGCAGGTTGCAGCAGAAAAAAGGCGGAAAATCACATTTTACCCGCGTACTTAAAGAGAGTCTGTCCGCTTCGGTTATTGTGCTGTCCGATACGGTTGCAGCAGGCAAAAAGCCGGACACTGCCGGACAAAACGTACTGGAAATTTTAAAAGAAGCCAATTTTGATTCTATTAGTTATCAGGTTATTCCCGATAGCCCAGAACAGCTCTTGACCCTGATTGAACAGCAGAAAAATCAGTATCCGCTGATTCTAACTGTGGGCGGTACTGGCTTAGGTCCTAAAGACCTGACCGTCGAAACCCTACAACCTTTGCTGCAACGGGAAATTCCCGGTTTAATGGAAGCTTCACGTAGTTTTGGGCAAAAACGTACCCCTTATGCAGCATTAAGTCGTGGCGTGGCTGGCTATATTGAGAACAGTCTGGTGATGACCCTACCGGGAAGTCGTCAGGGTGCGAAAGAATCTCTGATCGCGGTACTTCCGGCTTTGGTGCACTTGTTTGATGTGCAAAAAAATATCCCACATGCGGGGGGCTATCAATGAATCAGGCACTATCACATTCAGCCTGCGGTGCTGAACCGGGACTGATTTCTGTTGATCAGGCACTGCAGATGTTACTTGAGCAGACGCATATCTTGGTAGCTGAAAGCCTGCCGCTTGCTCGGGCTCTGAATCGCTATCTGGCAGAGGCGATTGATTCGGCCATACCATTGCCGCTGTTTTCACAAAGTGCTGTAGATGGCTATGCGCTTTGCAGTCCAGAAAATGTTAGTGCTCACAGCACTTTTGAACTCATTGGAGAGATTCGGGCAGGGCAAAGTACTGAAATTGAACTGCGGCCAGGTCAGGCGGTCCGGATTTTTACCGGTGCCAGGATTCCAGCAGGAACTACAACGGTCGCCCGTCAGGAAATTGTCAAATGCCATGCCAATCAAATCATTATTACAACAGACCTAAAGCCTCATACGGATATACGTGATGCAGGCGAGGAAATCGCACAAGGGCAGCGTCTGGCAGATGCAGGTCAAAAACTGCATGTAGGTGCAATTGCAGCTTTGAGCATGGCAGGCGTAAAGCAGGTTTCAGTCTATCGTTATCCTAAAATTGCTGTTGTGATTACTGGAGATGAAGTCGCTTCCAGCATTGAAGACCTGAATTCCGGAAAAATCTTTGACGCCAATGCTCCACTGATTCAGGCCTGGTTTCAATCACAGGGTCAAAACGTAGATATTATGCATGTTTCAGATAATGAGTATGAGCTGCAAACGTTAATACATCGTCTTAAAAACCAATACGACTTCATATTGACCACAGGCGGGGTTTCGGTGGGTGATTATGATTTCATTCGTCCTGTTGCCCTGGAGCAGGGTTTTGAGCAGATTTTCTGGAAAGTGAAGCAGAAGCCCGGAAAACCGATGTTATTTGCCAAGTATCGTCGAGATGATCAAGGTTACTGTTATCTCTTGGGTTTGCCGGGAAATCCGGCTGCTGTGTATGTCGGGATGCAAATCTATACGGCAACTTTACTGAATGCCTTACAAGGGCAAAAGCAGTCACCTGCATGGCTTAGTGCGGTAATGACACATGATTTGAAAGCGGATGCACGTGAACGTTTTTTAAGAATGGCTGCAGAATTTGATCAGGGTACTTTAAAGCTCAAAAGCCTGGCGAAACAGCAGTCGCATATGTTGAGTAATCTGATGCAGGCCAATTGTCTGGTACGTATTCCGGCAGCAACAGAAATCCAAGCCGGGCATGTGGTACAAGGTTTACTGATTTGAAATGCCTGTCGCAATTCTCAATATTCGAATCACATAGAATGAGAAAGATGGATTTATTCAAAGTTCTACTCACTGGCGTGCTGTTGACTAGCCCCATGCTGTATGCCGAAACAGTTAAAATATATGCCGCAGCCAGCCTGACCAATGCGATTACTGATATTTCCAGACTATATGAGCAACAGCATCGGGACATCCAGATCGTTCCGGTTTTTGCTGCGTCTTCGGTATTGGCGAAACAAATTGCGGCGGGAGCGAGCAGTGATCTATTTTTCTCTGCAGACCTAGACTGGATGAATGATCTGATCAAGAAACAAAAAATTCAGATCGGTCAGATTCGACCTATGCTTTTGAATGAACTCGTATTGATTAGTTCTATTCAGCAAAAAAATCATTTTAAAATGTCAGCTGACTTTAATTTTGCTAAAGCCTTTCAGGGTTATTTATGTACCGGACAAATGGAATCGGTGCCTGCTGGAAAATATGCCAAACAAAGCTTAACCCGGCTAGGGTGGTTGAATCCGCTTCGGGGCAGAATAGTCGGTACGGATAGCGTTCGTTCAACCTTGGCTTTTGTAGAACGTGGCGAATGTCAGGTCGGCATTGTGTATAGAACTGATGCCTTGATGAGTAAAAAAGTTAAAATTTCAGGAGTATTTCCAGCCAGTACACATCGTCCGATTGTGTATCCAATCGCTTTAACCCGGCAGGGCCAGAAAAATCAGGCAGCAGTCCAATTTTCTGAATTTATCCAGACGAGTCCAAGGGCCAGGCAGATTTTCCAGAAATATGGTTTTAAGCTTAAGGTAGGCTAACTGCTCATGCTTACACCAGAAGAACTGAGTGCCTTAGCGCTTTCAGCCAAAGTAGCGGGCTTTGCCACAGCGGTGTGTCTGCCATTTGCTATCGCCGTAGCATGGTTACTGGCGCGTTATGAATTCAGGGCCAAATTTCTTGTAGAGGCGATATTGCAGATGCCCATGGTGCTACCGCCGGTGGTACTGGGGTATCTTCTGCTCCTGCTGTTTGGTCATCAGGGGATGCTGGGGCAATATCTACATAAATGGGGAATTCAGCTGATATTTAACTGGAAAGGTGCGGTACTGGCAGCAATGATTGTGGCATTTCCTTTAATGGTTCAACCAATTCGCTTGTCTTTTCAAATGGTCAACCGGCAGTTAGAACAGGTGGCAGGATCTTTGGGCGCCACACCATGGCGGGTATTCTGTAGCATTAGCCTGCCTCTGGCTTTGCCTGGAATTTTAATCGGTAGCATTTTATGTTTCAGCCGCAGTCTGGGAGAATTTGGTGCCACCATTACCTTTGTTGGCAATATTCCAGAAGAAACCCGCACGATTCCCATCGCCATTTATAGTCTGTTACAGCAGCCTGATGGAGAAAGCATGGCCATGCGTCTGGTCATTTTATCTCTGATTTTGGCTTTTTCTGCCTTGATTGCAAATTACTGGATCATGCAGAAGTATCAACGTAAATTGGAGGGCTAAGATGCTGAAGTGTGATTTTCAGTTTAATTACGCAAATTTCCAGCTACAGGCCAGTCTGGATATGCAGACACAATTGATTGGTATTGTGGGAGCCTCAGGAAGTGGGAAAAGCACCTTTTTAAAAAATATTGCAGGGCTATTAAAACCATCACAAGGCTTTATTCATTTTCAGCAAAAAATATTATTTGATCATCAGCAGAAACTGAATATTCCTGTTCATCAAAGAAAAATTGCCCTGATTTTTCAGCAAGCCCTACTGTTTCCGCATCTGAATGTCATGCAGAATTTGAAATATGCAGAACAGCTAAATATAAAAAATAAAGGTCAGCAGAAATTTACGTTTGAAGACATTGTGGAGTTACTCGAATTAAAGCCACTACTTCGGCATCGGGCGCATCAGCTTTCTGGTGGACAGGCACAGCGCGTTTCTATCGGTCGTGCACTTTTATCTTCTCCCGACCTATTACTTTTGGATGAGCCTTTAAATGGACTGGATCAAAAGCTGAAAAACCAGATTTTACCTTTTCTGAAAATTGTGATTCATCAAACAGATTTACCCATGATTTATGTGACTCATCATGTAGATGAAGTGGCGTATTTACAGGCACAACTGCTGCATTTTGAAAAGGGAAAAATTATTTGATCCAGCCCTGCACCGATTTAAACCAGCAATGACTCCGGGCAGGTCATCCTATCGCTGTTTTGCTCATAATTTCTCAGAAGATATCTATTTTTCTCTCTATTTTTAAGAAAGAAAAGTCTAATTTAAGAGCTTAAATATAAATTATTTTATATAAAACAGTATCTTATTTTATTTTAAAAATAATCTGGCATGACCTATGCATATATCTGATTAAAGTCAAAGAAGACTCTACATTTGTATGACGGCCAATGACGTCCGTTCTGATCGTTACTGATATGCCTCGGCATCATAGTGACTTAAATACGTTCAGTTCTGGTAAGGAAATGGCTATGTCTTCAAATACAAGTCTCAATAAAGCAACAAAAATAAGTCTATTTAACTTCAGTAGTTCAGCGATGCGGGCCTTCCATATGAGTTGGCTCGCTTTTTTTGTCTGTTTCTTTGCATGGTTTGCCTGTGCACCTTTAATGCCTGTCATTGCCGGTGAATTCAGCCTGACCAAAGAGCAGATCGCCAATATCAATATTGCCGCAGTCGCCATTACCATTCTGGTGCGTCTGATCGTGGGGCCGCTGTGTGATAAATACGGTCCGCGTAAAACCTATACCGCCTTATTGATTATTGGCAGTATTCCGGTGTTTGGTGTGGCGTCGGCCAACAGTTATGAATCTTTCTTGTTTTTCCGTTTATTGATTGGCGCCATCGGTGCCAGTTTTGTCATCACCCAATATCATACCAGCATCATGTTTGCGCCGAATGTGGTGGGAACGGCAAATGCAACTACAGCAGGTTGGGGGAATGCCGGTGGCGGTGCGACCCAAGCCCTGATGCCTTTAATGCTGGCTGCTTTGGTCATGTTCGGTGTAGAACAGGCGATGGGATGGAGAATTGCGCTTCTGGTGCCGGGCATTCTGATGATCATTGTCGGTGTACTGTACTGGAAATTCACCCAAGACTGTCCACAAGGCAATTTTAAAGAACTTCGTGCGCAAGGTATTTCTGTCGGTAGCGATAAAAAAGGTGGTCTTGCCATTCTGATGCATGCCGCACGTAACTACCGTGTGTGGATTTTGTTTGGAGCTTATGCAGCCTGTTTTGGTATTGAAATTTTCATCCATAACATTATTGCCTTGTACTTTGTCGACAACTTCCAGTTTGGCCTAAAAGAAGCAGGCATGGCTGCCGGGATTTTTGGTTTACTGGCATTGTTTGCCCGTGCCTTGGGTGGCATTGTTTCAGACAAAGTTGCGATTCAAAAAGGTCTGGATGGTCGAACCAAAGTCCTGTTTGCCTTGATCATGCTGGAAGGTCTGTTTCTTATTCTATTTTCGCAAATGAACAGCGCGACCTTGGCGATCATGGCGATGACTATATTTGCCTTGTTTACCCATATGGCATGTGGCGCTACCTATGCACTGGTGCCTTTTATCGACCGTGATGCCTTGGGCGGTGTGGCCGGTATTATTGGAGCAGGTGGCAATGTCGGCGCGGTGGCTGCGGGTTTCCTGTTAAAAGGCATGCTGGATATTCAAACCACTTTGATGGTACTGGGTGGCTTGGTGGTGATTGCTGCAAGTTGTGTATTGATGATCCGTTTCTCTGTAGAGCATAAAGAAAAAGAACAGCGTTTATATGAGCAGGCTGTGAATGAACGTCATATGGCTGAGGCTCAGCAATAGGACTGAACACGATTTTGAATATAAGAAGGATCGGAAGATCCTTCTTTTTGCATTCAATAGCTCAAATCAAAATTACTAAAATTAGAGTGCTTTAACTAATCATTTTTAATTACGATGAAACAGTGCTTATTAATCCAGAACGAGAAGAGATTTTAATATCTGTTTGATGATAAAGATAATGATAATTTTTTGATTTATGAAAAATGTCAATTCGATTGATTAAATGTTATTCAATATATTTTTATGAAATTTTTTATAGGGAAAAATAAAGAATAGGCTTGTTATAAAAATAATAAATTATAGATTAAAATATAATTTTTGATTTTAGATGAATTAAGATAATTGAATAAGCATAATTATTTTAATGCAAAGTGTAAATAAGCGATGGGGTTATAAAAATAAAAAGCCATCAATTCGATGGCTTTTTAGGGAAAAGAAAAAATTAATAAGTTTTATAAGGTAAGAATTTACCGGATAAGACCACATTGACCCGATCACCATTTGGATTATTCTCGCGTTGAATATCCATATTGAAATCAATTGCACTCATAATTCCATCACCAAATTCTTCATGGATCAGTTCTTTAATAGTCATACCATAGACGCTGACAACCTCATACCAGCGATAAATCAGCGGATCTGTCGGCACGCTAGTTGGCAGAGAACCTTTATAGGGTACGATTTGCAACCAGGCGATGGCTTCATCAGTCAATCCAAATATTTCACCAATTTTTTCTGCCTGTTCTTTATTAAAAGCCATCTGACCCAAACATGCGGCTGTCACCCATTCTTTAGAAAGGCCTATTGTTTCAGCGACATCTGCCCATTTGATAGACTTTAAAACTTTCGCTGAAATAATCATGTCTGTCACTTGTTGACGATGGCTAATCATAATCTTCTCCAATAGCTATATTTAAAAAATGACCGCTATAGATAATGCAGAGATTGTGCCAATATAATTATAAGGATGAAATTTTAAAATAATTTATAGGATTTTTATTAGCCATTTAAAATAAATGGCATGCTATTTGCTTTTATCTATATTAAATATGGCAACGGCGCCATGACACAATTGATCTGTTTGAATAATGCAAGGCAAAGACGCCTAGGGTTGAAATAGACCTTAGGCGTTTTTTATTTGCAAACAGGCAAGTAATTTATATAAAGGGGATAAAAATATGGCTTATCTTGCTCCTGCAGAGTTTGCAAAAAAAGTGGTCGATGCTGGTGAGGCAAAACTTCATATGGCCACGCGTGATGTTTTAATTCGTGCGTTTATGGCAGGCGCAATTCTGGCGCTGGCAGCAGTATTTGCCGTGACGATTGCGGTACAAACAGGGGTGCCACTGATCGGTGCGCTGCTATTTCCAGTCGGTTTCTGCATGTTGTATCTATTAGGCTATGACCTGCTGACCGGGGTATTTGTTTTGACTCCATTAGCCTGGTTAGACAAACGTCCTGGGGTGACGTGGGCCCGTATTTTAAAAAACTGGGGACTGGTTTTTTTAGGTAACTTTGCCGGATGTTTAACCGTGGCAGTGTTGATGGCCGCAGTCTATACCATGGGTTTCGCAGCTGAACCGAATGCGGTCGGGGTGAAAATTGCCCATATTGGTGAGGACCGGACTTTGGGCTATGCCGAATATGGTTTTGCTGGCTGGATGACGATTTTTATCCGCGGCATGCTGTGTAACTGGATGGTGTCACTCGGGGTAATTGGCGCCATGATGTCAACCACAGTCAGCGGAAAATTTATCGCGATGTGGATGCCAATCATGCTGTTTTTCGCCATGGGCTTTGAACATTCAGTGGTGAATATGTTCCTGTTCCCATTTGCCATGATGATGGGTGGTGATTTCTCGATTACAGACTATTTCTTGTGGAATGAATTACCGGTGGCACTGGGTAATTTAGTGGGTGGTCTGGCACTGACAGGTCTGGCGCTCTATACCACGCATGTACGTACTGGCGATAAAAAAGAATTCTAATCTGAGCATGATGATTTATGTCTTGAGATTAAAGGGATCAATTCGATCCCTTTTTGAGTATTTAAAATGAATAAAAAATTAAAGATCAGCATCGGGCAATATTCTTCCGCTGGAATCAAAGCACAGAATCAGGATTTCCATGGGGTCTATATTCCTGAAGGCCACGCGCTTAGCAGTAAGGGCATTGCCTGTGCAATTGCAGACGGGATCAGTAGCAGCAATGTCAGCCATATTGCAGCAGAAACTGCAGTCAGCAGTTTTTTATCGGATTATTATTCGACTTCGGATGCATGGAGTACTCAAACTTCAGCGGCACGGGTTATTCGTGCGACTAATTCCTGGCTCTATGCACAAACCCAGCAAAGCCGCGGGCGTTTTGATAAAGACCAAGGTTATGTCTGCACCTTTAGTGCACTGATTTTAAAACAAAATAGGGCACATATCTTTCATGCTGGCGACAGTCGGATTTATCGAATTCAGGCACAAGCCATTGAACAGTTGACGGCTGATCACCGCGTTTGCCTGTCATCAACAGAACATTATTTAAGTCGTGCACTGGGTGCCGACCATCGTATCGATGTCGATTATCAGCAGCTTGAATTATGTGAAGATGATTTCTTTATCTTGATGACAGATGGTGTCTATGAGTTTATTGATATGCAGCTCATATCAGATCTGCTTCAACAGCAACAACATCTGGATATCATTGCCAAGTCTATAGTCGAGCTAGCCTTTAAACGGGGCAGTGATGACAATCTCACCATTCAAATCATTAAAGTGGATCAACTACCAGAGGAAAAATACTTCCAGATTAAAAGTCATGTTTTATTTCCACAACAGCTAAGTCATGGTGATCTGTTTGAAGGTTATCGGATTGATAAAATCCTGCACCAAAATCATCGCAGCAGCCTCTATTTGGCGCATGATGAAGCGACACAAAATCAGTTGGTCATTAAAACCTTGTCTGTCGATGTGCAGGATGATCCCAAAGCCGTAGAACAATTTCAGTTAGAAGAATGGGTATCGAAACGCTTAAAACATGAAAATCTAATGCAAGGCTATCCACATAAGGGCAGCAAGAAATTTTTATTTCAAAGTTATGAATACTTGCAAGGGGAAAGCCTAAGTCGCTGGCTGCATCGTCAAAAAACTGCTTTAACTTTACAGCAGTTGCTTCCCACCATTGAACAGGTGGCCAAGGCACTGAATGCCATGCACCGTCTTGAAATGCTGCACCAGGATGTACGGCCAGAAAATGTCATGCTGCTTGAACCTGCTGATGCTTTAAAAGTGAAACTGATTGATTATGGATCGACAGCGGTCAGAGGTCTGGTTGAACTGAATCCCAAACATGCAGACGTTCCTTTGGGAACTCTGGCCTTTATGGCACCTGAGTATTTTATTGGACACTCGCCCTCAGTAAAATCAGATCAGTTCTCGCTGGCGGTGATGAGTTATTATTCATTGACCCGACAATTACCTTATGGGACAGACCTCGCGCACTGCAAGACCGAAAAGGCCTTAAAGCAGGTTCGATATCATCCTCTCTATGAGTATCGACCGGATCTGCCACATGGCCTGGATGCAATCTTTAAAAAAGCGCTTTCCATTCGTCCAGAGCAGCGCTATGAAGCACTTTCGGCCTTTATATATGATCTGAAATATCCAGATCTTAAATTTAAAAAATCAGTTTCACGTCCTATGCTTGAAAAGCATCCAGTCACTTTCTGGAAATGCTGCACAGCGATTCTTTTTTTGTTATTGCTCTGGGTGTTTGCACTATATTTTAGCCAATGAAAATAATCCAAATAAGCTGTTGAACGATTTTTTTTGACTGAAGTAAAAAATCAGATGTGATTTGAGCTGAGATGTAGTCAAAATATCTATTTATTCTTATTGCAGATTTTTCTATTTTTACGATGATTGACTCTGTGTTTTCGAAGATTATCCCTATAAAATAGAAAGTGCAGTTAAAATCTAAGTAAGCATAAAAACATTGGAATAATAATTGCTTATTTTTAATACCATTAGAATAAAAAGGCAGATGAGACATGAAAATTCAATTTTTTAAGCTGATTTTAATCTTGAGCAGCAGTATGGTGATGAGCCAAACCAGTCTCGCCGGAGATGGTGGCTTGCGTTTTGCTGAGAAAAATCAGGAAATAGCGGCACAAATTCAGGCCAAGAAAAAAACGGCAGAAATACAAGCGCAGTCCCTACAAGCAAAAGCCTCTACAGAAACGAAATAGTAAAATAGCACTCATCCAAGAAGGTGAGCTGTTCAGATTAGATCAGATGTATAAGATGTTGTGATGCGAAAACTAGTCCCTAACTTTTTAATACTGAAAAAAAACTCCCCATCCATTTTTAAGAACGGGGAGTTTTTGTATTTTTGAATCCTTGAAAAATTTATTGATTCTGTTCTTCGTCCTGTCTTTCCTGACGCAGTTGATCACGTTGTCGCTGTGGATCATGAAGACCTAATTGACCTCGCTGGATCTCGCGATCCTGTTTTTCTTGCGGATCAAGTTGCTCTTCAGTGAGTTCATCATCATTTCGGTCGGTTGGATTGGACATAGTCTTTCATCCTCTAAAATATTTTCTACTTTTTATTGTATGAATTGAGCAAAATTATTCTGTGACTTTTATACCGAAGTTAGTTTTCTATCTTGTTGCTGCTGTAAATTTAAGCGCTATTTTATAGACAAATTTAATAAAATTAATTTAATCAATAAAATTAAATTAATAAAAATTAAGGGAATAGCAATTCAAACCTACAAACCCAATAGGTGAATATATCTCATTATTATGATTTAAAAATGAGAAAAACTAAATAAAATAAGAGAAATGAGTTATGCTTAAGACAGATCAAGTGTCATCCGTCTTTTGAAATTTCTGGTATTTTCCATGATAGAACTTCGCCATTTAAGAACTTTAACTGCTCTGCGGGAACATGGTTCTCTGGTTGCAGCAGCAAGTGATTTATGTTTAACCCCATCGGCCTTGTCACATCAGCTACGTGAACTCGACCAATGGTTTGGCGTCGAAGTGGTCAATCGGCGTAGTCGTCCCGTCAGTTTTTCAAATGTTGGGGAGCGGTTGCTAAAACTGGCAGATGAAATATTACCGCAAGTTCAAATTGCACAGAGTGATATCAGCCGAATTGTGCATGGTCAGACCGGACGAATTGTTTTTTCCTCTGAATGTCATAGCTGTTTTGACTGGTTGATGCCGCTACTTAATCAATACCGGATGCAATATCCGGATGTAGACTTAGACTTTGCTTCAGGTTTTGAATCGAATCCGCATGAATTATTACAAACCGGAGAGTTTGATCTGCTGATTACGGCTGATCCGATTGCGCTCAAAGGCATTGAATATTTTCCGATTTTCGAATACGAATCACGCTTGGTTTTATCCAATACCCATCCGCTGGTACGTGCGAAAGAGATTACTGTTCAGGAACTTGCTGAAGAAACGCTGGTGACTTATCCGGTGGATAAACACCGTTTGGACATCATGTCGCGTTTGTTTATTCCCGCTAATATTCTACCAAAAGCCATTCGTACCACCGACTTGACCCAAATGCTGATTCAGCTGGTGGCAAGTGGTCGCGGGATTGGTGCATTACCTGATTGGGTGGTAAATGAATATGAGCGGAAAGGCTGGGTCACTTCACGCCGCCTCGACTGTGTGGCGCCTGAAGGCTTACGTCGAACTTTATACGCCGGCTATCGCACAGAAGAAAAACAGAAAGATTATTTTGAAGGCTTCTTGAAACAGCTGGATCGGTTTTCCAAGAAAAGACAGGTCTATTACAGCTAATTTGCGAATAGTTAAATATATTTAGTCCGTTATTTTTAAAAATCCTGCATCGTCAGGATTTTTAAAAATTGATTGTTTTTCTCTCAAGGATTTCAATTTTTCTATAAGGTGATGAGGTTAATCTTGTCTACTTTAAATCAGAAAATATACAACTTCGGCCAACTTTCGAAATTAAAGAACTGGTTTGGTCGATTATAAATTTTTCTACTTATCACATTTTGCCAGGTGGAAATACATCTGTGCAGAATTAAATTACATATTATTAAATATCAGTTACTTAAAAATTAAGTTCTTGGAACTTGTGAGGATGTGGTTTTGATCTTGCAAGTTGATTTTTAATAAAAAGATTAAATAAAATGAAAAAACATACGCTGATCAGTCAATTTTTTGGCAGAAAATAACTCCTGAAAATAACAATGTTGATCTATGCTACAGCATAATTTTTAAACTGATTTCCTCTCATAAAACGGAATCACTTATACAGGACTGTATAAAATCGCCATGCACATGACAAAAATTCCTCTCAAGAAAAGCCCGCTGAGCCTCATGATTCTGTCGATTGTCTCAGGTCATCTTTATGCTGAAACTGCCGTAGAACCGGACAATGTTCAACAGCTGAATACTATTGTGATCAGCGCTGAGCAAAATGCCAATCCGCAGCAGCAATATCAGAAAGAGCTGGCTCAGGTTTCAGGAGGAACGAATTTCATTGGTGAGCAGCAATTAGAACAGCAGCGACTTGCAACCACAGCCGATGTGTTCCGTTTACAGCCAGGAATTTATGCCCAGTCTGCAGGGAATGAAGGTGCAAAAATATCGATCCGTGGCTCAGGAATCAACCGGACTTCAGGTGCACACGCATCCGGTACGCACGTCCTGATTGATGATATTCCATTTACCGGACCGGGTGGTACAGCGTATGAACTGCTAGAACCCTGGTGGATTGATCATGTCGGCGTCTATCGCGGAGCCAATGGCTTTAAACAGGGTGGACTGGCCTTAGGTGGAACAATCAACTATAAATCCAAGACTGGCGCTGATCAGGATGGCTCTGAACTCAAATATGAAATGGGCAGTCATGGTTATCAGAAATATCAGTTTAGTACCGGCCGAAAGCTGGATCAGATGGATTATTATTTGGCGCTGACGGGTACCCAGTTCGATGGGATTCAGGATCATGCTGAAGGCGATGGCAAAGGTCTGGCTTTTAATTTGGGCTATCAAATTAGTCCGGATATCGAAACCCGTTTTTATGCCCGTTACCGTGAGAGCAAGCATTTAACTCCAGGTCGTATTACGCAAGAACAGCTCAAAAATGATCCTGAAGCAGCGAATAGCTTTAATTTAGCGGTAGATGCCAAACGGATTCAGCCAGGCAGTACCTGGTTGGCCAATACTACGACCTGGAATTTACAGGATGATGCTAAACTGACCGGCAGTCTGGCTTATCATCATTATCCGCTGGATTTACGTGAAAGCAGTTATCGTACTAATGTCGATTATGAAGATATTACAGCGCGCTTCCAGTATGAAAGGCCTTATCAGTTTCTAGGTCTGGAGCATCAGGGGCGTATTGCCTTGCGTAGCACCACTCATCGCCCGGACAGTGGGGTTACTGAAACTTTAAGATTTAATACAGAAATTGGTAATCAAACGTATCCGGTAGACACAGTTACCCGCCGCTATACCTATCGTGGTTCAGACAACGTGCTGCAATTTGATCAGGAAACTACATTAAATGATCAGTTCAAATTAGATCTGGGATTGGCAGCTGTGTATACCCATCGGGAAAGTGAAGTTACTTATGCAAATATTCTTCCCGACCCAGATTCAGGTCCTGAGGTAGATCCTAAAGTCAGTCGTTATGAATGGAATTTTGCACCACGACTTGGGTTGACCTATCAGCCGAATGACTCTGTGCAATGGTTTGCCAATTTAAGCCGCAGTATTGAGCCGGCACATCCTTGGGCGATGGCATGGTCTTCACCTTATTATTATCCTAAAGACAATGGAGCTGCATCAAATCGAGTGCGTGCGCCAATCTATTTGGACACGCAAACCGCCAATAGCTTTGAACTGGGCGGACGTGGACAATCGGGCTTTGGAGACTGGGCACTGAGCTACTATTATTCTAAAGTAAAAAATGAACTGTTAACCTCTGAAATGATTAAGGATTATGGAGATACTGTTGATCCCAATACACCAAAGGAAAGAATCGGTGTAGAAGAAAATGCGACGCCAACGATTCATCAAGGGGTGGAGCTAAGCCTGGATACGCCATTGCATGAATCCCGATATGGCGAGCTGCGTCTGCAACAGGCTTATACGCTTAGCGATTTCCAGTATAAAAATGATCCATTGTTTGGCAAGAACCAGTTGCCAGGAATCCCTAAACATCTGTATCAGGCTCAACTGAGTTATGCTTTGAATAATGGCCTCTATATTGGTCTGAATACTGAATATGCATCCAAAATGGCGCATGATTATGCCAATAGCCGTTTCAGTGACGACTATCAGATTTGGGGCATTGACTTAGGTTATGCACCAGAACATCAATCATGGAAAATCTGGATCAACTTTAAAAATATCACCGATGAGAAATATGCTGCGGTCGTGATTCCAGGCCTTAACGACGGTGGGAAAGATGAAGCTCGTTCTTCGCCGGGTGAAGGTTTTTCTACTTATGCCGGTGTGTCATTTAAATTTTAATTTTTAAAATCAAAAAAAAGAGCGGTAAAAACCGCTCTTTTTATTTACCCATTAAAATGATTGATCAGGTTTCTAAAATTCCGGTAACGCCTGTCACAATCATATCAATGGCAATCGTACCAATCAGAAGCGCTGCAACACGACCGACAATATCGACATACAGGTCAATGTAGTTGGAATATTTATGCTGTAAATGATCATGCAGGTATTTCATCAGAATTAGCAAGCTACAGGTCAGAAACAGGGTAAAGAAGATCACCAGAATGGTTTGCATTAAACTGAGCTGAATCCCGGTAATCACGGAAGCCGAAATGGTGCCGGGACCGATCATAAACGGCATGGCAATCGTACCCGCCAGATGACTGGGCGCTCCACGCATCACACCAATCGTATCAGCACCTTCAAAGACATAACGATAGCCAATCACCAGAAAAATAATACCGCCAAAAATCTGGAAGGACTCAAACCGTACATGCAAGACTTCATTAAAGAAGGCTTCACCGGTTTTTGCAAAAATGATGAACACAATAAAGCTGATCAGACTGCCCTGAATCAATGCCATGTTGAATACTTTTGCGTCGGAATTACGGATAATTCCGAGCATATAAATACTCATCAGAAAAGGGTTGAGCAGTGAGAAAAACAGGGCAAATGCATTCAAACTTTCTGACATCATTCAGTCCTTCCGTAGTTGAGATATCCTAGATTTCACGGTCCGGGAACAGCGGACGTTTACCTGGGCTGATCCGGTTAATATGCAGATACATCATATGGCGTTCATATTTATCCAGGATGTCATTGATCACCTGTTCCTTGCTATAACCGACCAGATCGTTGCCCTGAGAGCCTTCAAACAGATAACTTTCCAGACGATAGTAATAACGTTTGGTTCGTTTACCACGTGAACTGAAATTTGGCGTGTCATAGCGTACCGGCCATATTTCATAGACAAAGTTTTCTTCTTCATCGAGCTGAATGGTCAGATCCAGGTGGTACAGTTCAGGTTCTTCCTCAAGCGATTTTTCCTGAATATTTACTTGAATGCCTTTGTCAATTAACTCGGTTGCAACGGCCTCAATGGCTGGTTTGCAAACATTATCCAGCATGGTCCGGGTCTGGGGCAGGCTTGGATGCAGCATGACCCGGCTCAGACGCTTCTTCCAGTTCAGGATATCCACATTACCGACCACAGGCGCAGCATTCAGACTGGTACTGGCCTGCCGAAAATCCTCCAGACGCAAGGACTTATACAGTCCGGCCATCACAAAGAAAATCACGAAACTAAAAGGCAGGCCCATAATAATCGTGGTGTTCTGTAATGCTGTTACGCCATTCGCCATGAGCATTGCCAAAGTCAGCAAACCGATGGCAATGGCCCAGAACACACTCAGCCAGCGCGGTGAATCATGCTCAATATTAGTGAATTTGGTCGTGAAATTTCCCAATACCAATGCCCCCGAGTCCGCTGAGGTCACATAGAACAGTAAGCCGGTAATGGTGGCGACACCTGCAGTAAACATAAAGCCTGGATACTGCGCCAGCAGATCATAAAAACCATGTGCCGGATTTTCTAAAACTGTCGTAGCAAGTTGAGTATTACCATCAAAAATCACGCTGTATAAAGCACTGTTACCGAAAATAGACAACCAGGTCAGGGTAAATAACAGAGGAATAACCAAAGTCCCGGTGACAAATTCGCGAATGGTACGACCACGGGAAATACGGGCCAGGAACAGACCAACAAAAGGTGACCAGGCGATCCACCATGCCCAGAAGAACAGGGTCCAGCTATTCATCCACTCTTTCGGTTGTTCAAAAGGAAAACTGGTTAAAGAAAGCTTCGGGAACTGGCTGATATAGTCACCAAAATTCTGAATCAAGGCGGCTAATAAAAACTCGGTATTGCCTACAAACAGAATGAATAGCAGCAGCCCAATTGAAACATAGATATTAATTTCAGACAGGATTCGGATGCCTTTATTGACACCGGCAGTGACTGAAATAATAGTAATAATCACGGCAACGGCGATGAGTGCAGTTTGAATCCAGATATTTTCTGGTAAATCAAACAATACATGCAGGCCGTAATTTAATTGCACAACGCCAATCCCGCAGGTCGTAGCAATACCGAAAATTGTGCCAAGTACTGCAGCCGTATCCACCGTATGGCCGATCGGGCCATTAATTCTTTTTCCAAAAATAGGATAGAGTGCTGATCGGATGGTGAGCGGTAAATTGTAGCGGTAACTGAAATAACCTAGGGCGACCCCAATCAGCGCGTACATACTCCAGCCGGTTAAACCGTAGTGAAACAGGGTCCACACCATGGACTGGCGCGCAGCTTCAAAGGTTTCACCTTCGCCTACAGGCGGATTCATATAATGGGAAAGTGGTTCCGCCACCGAGAAAAACATCAGGTCAATCCCGATTCCGGCAGAAAATAGCATCGCCGACCAACTCAGTAGGCTAAATTCTGGCTTGGAATGTTTGGGGCCTAATTTAATCTCGCCATAACGTGAGCAGGCGATAAAGACGATAAAAACCAGATACAGCGTGGCCGCCAGCAGGTAATACCAGCTAAAGGTACGACTAACCCAGTTTAAGATATTGATAATGACTTGATTGGCTTGTTCATTAAATAAAATGGTGATGATAGAAAACAGCAGAATAAGTGTCGCCGAAAAATAAAAAACTACTTTATTCAGACCATCTCGCATCTCTTCATTTTTCTTTTGCATAAATCCATGACCATCGTTTTGTTGCCGGATGATCTACAGGGCAGTGTGATTTAAAAGCAAAAGCCTGCGGTAAAGCTTCCTTGTTTTCGTGAATTACAAACTTTTGCAAATCCAAAACAAACTGCGCTGTACATCAAGGGTGAGCTGGCACTATAATTTTTATTAATTGAACGTTCAATTAAAAAAGCGTTTATGAATTGTTACCTCATTCTGCTAATTTTTTAGCAGAGTGGCTTTCTATTGTTATATCCGTTATTCAGGTTAGTCCTATGCCAAAAGTTGGTATGCAACCGATCCGTCGTCAGCAACTGATCGATGCCACCTTAGCTGCAGTGAATGAGCTAGGTTTTGCAGAAGCGTCAATTAGTCAGATTGCTCAGAGGGCAGGTGTTTCAACTGGTATCATAAGTCATTATTTTCAAGGTAAAAATGGGCTGATTGAAGCCACAATGCGTTACTTATTGCAGCAATTGGGTAAATCTGTTGCACAGATAAAGATACAGGTTGATGACTTACCGGAGCAGCGCCTGCTGGCGATCGTACGCGGTAATTTTGCTGCTCCACAAACGGACAAAGCAGCCATGAAAGTCTGGTTGGCGTTCTGGGCTAGCAGTTTGCACCAACCTGAATTACACCGTTTACAGCAAATCAATCATTACCGTTTACATTCCAATCTCAAATATGAATTCATGAAAAAGTTGAGTAAAGACCAGGCAGAGAAATCCGCTCAAGGTCTGGCAGCATTGATTGACGGATTCTGGCTAAGAGGTGCTTTGGTAAATGGCGAAATTGACCCGGAACTGCCGATTGAACTGTGTAGTGAATATATCCGGCAACAACTCAAATAACCCACCTGCGAGGAAATTCCATTGACAACATTCAAACTGCAACGTCCTTATATTCATGGACAATATGTCGATGCAACGTCCAATAGCACGTTTCAAACGATTAATCCTGCAACAGGCGAAGTTCTGGCAGACGTGCAAGTGTGTACGCGAAAAGATATCGATCGCGCTGTTGAATCGGCACAGAAAGGACAAAAAGTCTGGGCAGAAATGACGGCGATTCAACGTTCGCGTATTTTGAACAAGGCTGTTGCCATCCTCCGTGAACGTAATGATGAGCTGGCGCGTTTAGAAAGTCTCGACAGTGGTAAAGCTTTCAGTGAAACATCCACCGTCGATATTGCGACAGGTGCAGATGTACTCGAATACTATGCAGGTATTTTGCCAGCATTAGAAGGCCAGCAAATCCCGCTCAGAAGCAGTTCGTTTGTTTATACCCGCCGTGAACCTTTGGGTGTGGTTGCCGGGATTGGTGCGTGGAATTACCCGATTCAAATCGCCTTATGGAAATCTGCACCTGCACTGGCAGCAGGCAATGCCATGATTTTCAAAGCCAGTGAAGTTACGCCTTTAACTGCGCTGAAACTGGCAGAAATTTATACTGAAGCCGGTGTACCGCATGGTGTCTTTAATGTGGTTACCGGCAGTGGTGAAATTGGTGGTTATCTGACTTCGCATCCCGATATTGCCAAAGTGTCGTTCACTGGTGGCGTTTCTACCGGTAAAAAAGTTATGGCGCAAGCTGCCAATTCTAGTTTGAAAGAAGTCACTATGGAGCTGGGCGGTAAGTCTCCGCTGATTATCTGTGAAGATGCCGATCTGGATCTAGCGGCTGATATTGCCATGATGGCCAACTTCTATAGCTCTGGTCAGGTGTGTACTAATGGTACTCGTGTTTTTGTACCTTTGGCATTGAAAGCAGCATTTGAAGAAAAGATTTTGCAGCGGGTTGAACATATCCGTATGGGTGACCCTTTAGACTCTGAAACCAATTTCGGTCCAGTTTCCAGCTTTGAGCATATGGAAAAAGTGCTGGGCTATATCGAAAAAGGCAAGATAGAAGGAGCACGCCTATTATGTGGTGGCGGTCGTGCTGAGGATGGGCAGTTTGCCCAAGGGGCTTATGTGCTACCAACGGTATTTACCGACTGCCGCGATGACATGACCATTGTACGTGAAGAAATCTTCGGTCCAGTCATGAGCATCCTGAGTTATGACACCGAGCAAGAAGCCATTCGTCGTGCCAATGATACCGATTATGGTCTGGCCGCAGGTGTCGTCACACCAGACTTAGCCCGTGCACACCGAATTATTCATCAGGTCGAAGCAGGTATCTGCTGGATCAATACCTGGGGTGAATCACCTGCAGAAATGCCGGTTGGTGGTTATAAACATTCAGGTGTTGGCCGTGAAAATGGGCTTGTGACCTTACAGCATTACACCCAGACCAAATCGGTTCAGGTCGAACTCAGTCCTTTCCAGTCTGTATTCAGCGCATAAGGGGGATTTGATGAATTACGACTATATTATTATCGGTGCAGGTTCTGCGGGTAATGTTCTGGCAGCGCGTTTAACTGAAGATCCAGATACTAAAGTGCTATTACTTGAGGCAGGTGGGCCGGATTACCGTCTAGACTTCAGAACACAAATGCCGGCTGCATTGGCTTATCCATTACAGGGACGACGCTATAACTGGGCCTATCTGACCGACCCCGAACCACATATGAATAACCGTCGTATGGAATGCGGGCGTGGTAAAGGCTTGGGTGGTTCTTCGTTAATTAACGGCATGTGCTACATTCGCGGTAATGCCATGGATCTGGAACAGTGGGCCAGCCTGAAGGGGCTTGAACACTGGAGCTATGCCGAATGTCTGCCATATTATAAAAAAGCTGAAACGCGCGATATTGGCGGCAATGATTATCATGGTGATTCTGGACCGGTTTCGGTCGCAACACCTAAAAATGGCAATAATGAACTGTTCCATGCCATGGTCGAGGCAGGTGTACAGGCCGGTTATCCACGTACTGATGACCTGAATGGCTATCAGCAGGAAGGTTTTGGGCCGATGGACCGTACTGTAACGCCGCAAGGCCGTCGTTCCAGTACAGCACGTGGTTATCTCGATATAGCCAAAGGCCGGGATAATCTCACCATTATTACCCATGCCATGACCAACCGAATTCTGTTTAATCGCAATCAGGCGATTGGTGTGGAATATTTTGAAGGACAAAATACCTTACAGCCGATTCAGGTCTTTGTGGATCGTGAAGTTTTATTATGTGGTGGTGCGATTGCCTCACCGCAAATCCTGCAACGCTCCGGTGTAGGTCCAGCCGAACTGTTAAAAAGTCTGGATATTCCTGTGGTTCAGGATTTGCCAGGCGTTGGTGAAAATCTGCAGGACCATCTGGAAATGTACCTGCAATATAAGTGCAAAAGACCGGTTAGCTTATATCCGGCACTCAAGTGGTATAACCAGCCGATGATTGGCGCTGAATGGTTATTTTTAGGTAAAGGTATTGGAGCCAGCAACCAGTTTGAAGCCGGTGGTTTTATCCGCTCTTCCGACGAATTTGAATGGCCCAATATCCAGTATCATTTCCTGCCTGTAGCGATTAATTATAATGGCACCAATGCCATTCATGAACATGGCTTCCAGGCTCATGTGGGCTCTATGCGTTCGCCGTCACGTGGCCGTGTTCGTCTGAAATCCAAAGACCCGTTTGAGCATCCAAGTATTCTGTTTAATTATATGAGTACCGAGCAGGACTGGCGTGAATTCCGCGATGCCATCCGCATTACCCGGGAAATTATGCATCAGCCGGCATTGGATCCCTATCGTGGTGAAGAAATCAGTCCGGGAAAACATCTACAAACAGATGCTGAAATTGATGAATTTGTTCGTAATCATGCAGAAACCGCGTATCATCCATCATGTAGCTGTAAAATGGGTGAGGATGACATGGCGGTTGTCGATGGTTATGGACGCGTACATGAAATGCAGGGGTTGCGTGTGATTGACGCCTCGATTATGCCTTTGATCATTACCGGTAACCTCAATGCAACTACGATTATGATCGCTGAAAAACTGGCAGACCATATTCGTGGCAAACCTGCTCTTGCGCCTTCATCTGCACCTTTTTACAAGGCGCCTCGCGTTTAAATTATGGTTTTATTCCTGCCGCCTAGCAAAGCAGGAGTAAAGCGAATTTCAATTTTGTCCCAAAGCGGAGATAAAACCTCGACTGCTTTCGGTTTTATCTCCGCTTTACTTAATACATTTATACTTTATGAAAATATTCAATCAAACAGTGCTGTTTGGCTGTGCTGCTGTTTCAAGTTTTTACTGTTATGCTGATGATGCGGAAGTAAAAAAAATAGAAGCAAGCGGAAACTTGAGTGTGGTCTCCAAGTACGTCTCCCGTGGTTTGACCAATGCACCTGAAAATGACGACGTTGCTGTACAGGCTGCATTGAATCTGGCTTATGGCAATTTTTATGTTGGATATTGGGGATCTACGCTTGGATACTCTTATGCAGAAGTGCAGGGGCGTCCGGGACATCGTTCAGACAAATTCGAGCATGATTTTCTGCTGGGTTATACTCATAGCAGCGAAAATTATGACTGGGATTTATGGAATGCGACCTATTATTATCCGGGCGGTGAGAACACCACTGGAAATGAGTTGGGCTTAAATGTAAGTCGTGCGTTGAATGATCAAACCAGTATCGGTGCCAGCGTATCGACCTATCTGTATGATGTGGCTTATGCCAATCAGGGCGATACTTTTTATACGCTTAACCTGAACCATCAGTTGAATGATCGTCTCAATGCCAGCATTACAGCAGCAGGAAGCTATTTTAACGATGAAGGCAAATATGAGGGCGGTGAACTGGGCGATACCGAAAAGCAGTTTGCCTTTCGTTATGCTTCTGCCGGACTCAGTTATGCGCTTTTACCGCAGTTGAGTGTGTCAGGTGAATATATCTTTGGCGGTTATGACCGCTATGATGACAAGCAGCGTAATCTTGCAGTATTTGCACTGAGTTATGATTTTTAAAATTATGAAATCATTCAGACTAGGCGGGTGAAAATCTGCCTTATCTGCAACTTTGATTAATAGTATAAGCCATGACTTGAAGTTGATTCATGCTCCGGCAGCTCAGGAAAGACTGAGGACCTGGTTTAATCTGCCAGAATTTCAGACAAATATTATCAATTTCATAAAATAATTCTATAATAGCGCCCATTCTCGGCAGCGTTATCCAGACACTTCGTCAAATGGCATAACCTGACCATTTTCTATTTTTCATTCAAGTTCTCCTCCGTGAACCGGCTTGTATATTCAGATTCAGCATCTTATCTGTCCGTGACGGCACATAAGAATATTTAGGTATCCACATGGAAATTAAGGTCAATTATCTCGATAATCTTCGCCAGGAAGCCAAGTTCGATGACTTCACGGTGATTGCCGATCAGCCGATCCGCTATAAAGGCGATGGTTCGGCACCCGGCCCATTCGATTATTTTCTGGCGTCGTCGGCACTTTGTGCAGCTTATTTTGTCAAAGTCTATTGCGCGGCACGTGACATTCCGACTGATAATATCCGCCTTTCGCAAAACAATATTGTTGATCCTGAAAACCGCTATAAACAGATTTTTAAAATTCAGGTGGAACTGCCGGCTGATATTTCTGAAAAAGATCGCCAAGGAATTTTACGTTCGATAGACCGTTGTACCGTCAAGAAAGTCATTCAAACCGGTCCTGAATTTGTCATTGAAGAAGTGGAAAGTATTGATGCGGATGCTCAAGCCTTGTTAATGCCAAGTCTGGCTTCTGAAAACAGTACGTTTATTCCAGGTAAAGACCTTCCGCTGGAAGAAACCATTGCCAATATGTCTGCAATTCTGGCAGGCCTTGGCATGAAGATTGAAATTGCGTCTTGGCGTAATATCGTGCCGAATGTGTGGTCGTTACATATCCGTGATGCGCAGTCGCCAATGTGTTTTACCAATGGTAAGGGCTCAACCAAAGAAAGTGCGCTGGCATCTGCTTTGGGTGAATTTATTGAGCGTCTGAACTGTAACTTCTTCTATAATGACCAGTTCTGGGGTGAAGATATTGCCAATGCAGAATTTGTGCATTATCCAGATGAAAAATGGTTCCAGCCAGGTCCAAATGGCGAACTACCTGCAGAAGTTTTAGATGAACATACCCGTGAAATTTATGATCCTGAAGATGAATTATTGGGTATCCATCTTTACGACACCAACTCTGGTAATAAAGCACGTGGCATCTGTTCATTGCCATTTGTACGTCAGTCTGATGGTGAAACCGTTTATTTCCCATCAAATCTGATCGAAAACCTTTACTTAAGTAACGGGATGAGCGCCGGGAATACCTTGGCTGAAGCGCAAGTACAATGTCTGTCTGAAATTTTTGAGCGTGCGGTAAAACGTGAAATTCTGGAAGGTGAACTGGCACTACCGGATGTGCCTGAACATGTTCTGGCAAAATATCCAAAAATTGTTGAAGGCATTAAAGGTCTGGAAGAACAGGGCTTCCCGGTTCTGGTCAAAGATGCTTCACTAGGCGGTCAGTTCCCGGTCATGTGCGTTACCTTGATGAACCCGCGTACCGGCGGTGTATTTGCCTCATTCGGTGCCCATCCTAACTTTGAAGTAGCATTAGAACGCAGTCTGACTGAACTTTTACAAGGCCGTAGTTTTGAAGGTCTGAATGATCTGCCAAAACCAACCTTTAGCAGTAATGCCGTGACTGAACCAAATAACTTCGTCGAGCATTTCATCGACTCGAGCGGTGTAGTGTCTTGGCGTTTCTTCAGCGCGAAATCAGATTATGATTTTGTCGAGTGGGATTTCACTAATAACGGTCAAAACTCGAATGCGGATGAAGCTCAGGAATTATTCACAATTCTGGAAGACATGGGCCATGAAGTTTATATGGCGGTGTATCAGCATCTAGGTGCAACAGCTTGCCGTATTCTGGTACCGGGCTATTCGGAAATTTATCTGGTAGAAGATCTGGTTTGGGACAATACCAACAAGGCTTTGTTATATCGTGAAGATATCCTGAATCTGCACCGTCTGGATGATGAACAATTGGAAGCACTGGTTGAGCGTCTGGAAGAGGCAGATGAGGATGACTATACCGAAATCAAAACCTTGATCGGTATCGAGTTCGATGAAAATACTGAATGGGGCCAACTGACGATTCTGGAACTGAAACTGCTGATTTATGTGGCTTTGCAGCAATTTGAAGAAGCCAAAGATCTGGTTGAGCAGTTCCTGCAGTTCAATACCAATACCGTTGAACGTGGCCTGTTCTACCAGTGCATGAATGTCGTTCTGGAAGTCATTCTGGATAATGAAATGGAACTGGAAGATTATGAACACAACTTCCGTCGTATGTTTGGTGATGCCCGTATGGATGCCGTTCTCGGTTCAATCGAAGGCACAGTTCGTTTCTATGGTTTGACCGAAACCAACATGCAGCTTGAAGGGCTGGACCGTCATCTACGTTTAATTGACAGCTATAAAAAACTGCATGCAGCACGCGCCAAGTTTGTAGCAAATCAAAAATCTTAATGAATGACTAAAATTTTTCGTCATTGGTTTTAAATTTTAAAGATGGCTTAGCTCATTTTGGTTAAGCCATTTTTATATCCAGTACGCTATAAAATCTTTTCTATTATTTCTATTCTAACTTATTAATTCCAGCTCCCGAGGGAGCTGGGATTACCTAAAAAATTAAAGTGAAGTGTTAATACTAACTGCTTCAAGAGTGGGTATATGAATGTGAGAAATAGATGTATTTTTCTCATTCACAGGAATTACCTTACATATTCGGGTAATTCGGACCACCACCACCTTCCGGTGTCACCCAGGTGATGTTCTGGGACGGATCCTTGATGTCACAGGTCTTGCAGTGTACACAGTTGGCTGCATTGATCTGGAAACGCTTGGAACCGTCATTATTTTCCATAATTTCATAGACTCCCGCTGGGCAGTAACGCTGTGCAGGCTCGTCCCATGTCGGCAGGTTGACTTCCACCGGAATAGAGGCATCGGTGAGTTTTAAATGCGCTGGCTGGTTTTCTTCATGGACCGTATTCGAGACAAACACTGAAGACAGACGGTCAAAGGTCAGCTTGCCATCCGGTTTTGGATAGTTTGGCTTGAAGCTTTCAGCTGCCTGGGTTTTTAGCGCCGCATGGTCTTGAACCAGATCGTGCAGGGTAAATGGCACTTTAAATACGTTCTGGTCGATAAAGTTAAAGGCACCCCCGATCCATTGACCGAACTTGTGCATTGCCGGACCAAAGTTACGCGAGTTATAGAGTTCTTCTTTTAGCCAGCTGTTGTTAAACTTGTCGGTATATGCGGTGAGTTCTTTCACAAAGAAATCTTCACCCTCTACAACACGTGCCACCGCCAGATCACCGCCTTTTTCTACACCGGCAGCAATCGCTTCAAACACCGCTTCACCGCAGAGCATGCCGGATTTCATCGCCGTATGTGAGCCTTTGATCTTGGCAAAGTTCAGGAAGCCTGCATCATCACCAATTAAAGAGCCACCCGGGAAGGTGAATTTTGGTAGTGAGTTAAAACCACCTTTGGTCACAGCACGGGCACCATAAGAAATACGCTTACCGCCTTCCAGATACTGCTTGATCAGCGGATGGGTTTTCCAGCGCTGCATTTCCATGAATGGATACATATGCGGGTTGGTGTAAGACAGATCCACGATCATGCCCAAGGTCACCTGGTTGTTATCGGCATGGTACAACCACCAGCCACCTGAAGAACCGGTTTCAGAAAGTGGCCAACCGGCACCATGCATCACCAGACCCGGTTTGTGCTTGGCAGGATCGATTTCCCACAACTCCTTAATGCCGATACCGTAGTGTTGCGGATCAGCGTCCTTGTCCAGGTTGAACTTCTGGATTAAACGCTTACCTAAGTGACCGCGGCAACCTTCAGCAAATAACGTGTATTTGGCATGCAGTTCATAACCCGGGGTAAAGTTATGCGTCGGTTCGCCATCTTTACCAATGCCCATGTCACCGGTCTGGATGCCTTTGACTGTGCCATCGGCATGATACAGAATTTCCGAGGCTGCAAAGCCTGGGAAGATCGACACTTCCAGTTCTTCGGCTTTCTGGCCTAACCAGCGCACCACGTTGCCGAGCGAGATGACATAGTTGCCATCGTTATGCATGGTTTTAGGTACCATCCAGTGTGGTGCTTCCTGTGATTTTTCATCTGACAGCAGGAAGAAGGTTTTATCTTCAGTCACTGGGACATTTAGCGGGGCACCCTGTTCTTTCCAGTCCGGGAACAGCTCGTTCATGGCACGCGGTTCAAGTACCGCACCAGACAGAATATGTGCACCGACTTCGGAGCCTTTTTCTACGACACAAACGGACAAATCGTTTAAGTTGTTTTCAATTGCAAGTTGACGGATTTTGATCGCAGCAGAAAGACCCGCAGGGCCTGCGCCTATGATGACGACGTCAAACTCCATCGATTCTCTTGTTATATCTTCCATAATATAAAATCCAATTTCGCTATACGATATTTATAGCATTATCTAAATCGGTTATGAAGCTTATTTTTGATCTTTTTATTTGGAATAGGAATTTATCTTTTTTAAATCTTATCTATTTCGCAGCATTAAAAAGGTTTGCTGAGAATTCTGGATAAAGGAAGAAGATGTGTAGATTGGGTATTCAATAAAAGAGCGACTTAATGTCGCTCTGATAATTAATTTTTTATATGTTATTGAGATTCATTGCAATATTATTCACCATGTGAATCAGACGCGGTCCAATTTCATTTTCCAGTTTTTCCTGATTTAACAGATAACTTGGGGCACCACAGTTAAACGTTAATATCCCATGTTTGGGGTGAACCAACGGAACTGCCACGGAATTCACATCCTTAGCCCAGTCACCTAAAGACAGACAGTAGCCATAATCCTGATAATCACGGATTGCACGTTCCAGATTACGCTTGATGGTTGGCCACTGATCTTCGTTTCTTTTCTTGATGGCATCAAATAAATATTCGCGTTCCTTCACATCCATCGCTGCCAGACAGGCCCGTCCCATGGCACTGCTATGAATCGGTAAAGTCGAACCGACAGGGCGGCGCATGGTTAGCGTCGATTCTGTATGTACCACTTCCAGATAAATCATGCTCAAACGGTCACGGGTAGCCATTGCCACAGGGGCTTGGGAATAACGGGACATTTCTTCCATAAACGGATAAGCCTGAGTCCGCGCAGAAATATTACTCAAAGCTGCATAACCCAAAGCCAATACGCCAACATCCAACAGATATTTCGTGGTATTCGGTAGTTGTTTTAAATAACCTAAAGAAACCAGGGTGCTGGTAATACGGGCCACAGTTGGCTTGGGTAAGTTGGTTAATTGTGCAATTTCCTGATTGCCAAGCAATTGATTGGTCGCTGAAAAGCAACGCAAAATTTCTAATCCACGCGCAATAGATGCAATAAATTGAGGATTATTTTCTCTATGAATATGTGAAATCGGATCTAAACGGATTTCATCAAAGTTGGGAATTTCACCAGTTTTATTTTTTGTCATGGTCAGGGCAATTAAAGTTAAATTAATGAATATGATAGCAACATAATTTCACGATACAAAATAAAACACTTTTACAAAAGATAAAATATAAGAAAAAGTGCCGAAATTATTTGTAGTCGGAAAGAATTCTGTTACCCAAGTTTAAAGACAACATAAAATCATCTAGTTTTTTAGGTTTAATACGTAGCCAACACATTTAAAAAGTTTCGATTTCTCCGAAAGAGTCAGTGACCGATAAGTATTACAGCAAGAAAAAAGTTTTAATTATCTATTCAAAAAAACTGATAAATAGAATAATCACTCATCAAAATATTTCGTATCGTGAAATTAAATATTAAACACAAATCAACTGGAATACCAGAAAAATTTCATTTTTTAGTTAAAATATAAAATTTTTAATAATTTCACTTGCTCAAAATGATTTTATATGATTATTTATTTCGTAATACGAAACAAAAATAAGGGTAAAGGAATTTACCTAAATTATATCCATGGAGATTCATATGATTCGTGATCCGGAAATGCTAGACCAACTTCTGTCAACGATTCGCGATTTTGTAAAAAATGAACTGGTGCCTCTTGAGCATGAAGTAGAAGAGAACAACGCCATTCCTGAACATATTGTGGAACAGATGAAAGAGCTGGGCTTGTTTGGCCTGACGATTCCAGAAGAATATGGTGGTTTAGGCATTACCATGGAAGAAGAAATTCTGGTGGCGATGGAATTAGGTCATACATCGGCTGCCTTTCGCTCTTTAATTGGTACTAACAACGGCATTGGCTCAAGTGGCATTGTAATTGATGGTACAGAAGAGCAAAAACAGAAATATTTACCGCGTTATGCAACGGGCGAAATTATTGGTTCATTCTGTTTGACCGAACCGGATTCAGGCTCAGACGCTGCTGCTTTAAAAACCAGTGCAGTCAAAGACGGCGATTATTATATTTTAAACGGAACTAAACGCTTCATCACCAATGCGCCACGCGCCACGACATTTACCGTGATGGCACGTACCAATCAAGAGATTAAAGGTGCGAGCGGTATTTCAGCATTTCTAGTTGAAGCAGGTACACCTGGTTTAAGCCTAGGTAAAATTGACAAGAAAATGGGCCAACATGGTTCCTATACCTGTGATGTAATTTTTGATAACTGTAAAGTGCATAAAGATCAGCTGATTGGCGGTGTAGAAGGGATTGGCTTCAAAACAGCAATGCGCGTTCTAGATAAGGGCCGTCTGCACATTGCCGGTTATAGCGTCGGCATGGCAGAGCGTATGCTGGAAGATGCACTTAACTATGCAGTGGAACGCAAACAGTTTGGCCAGCCCATTGCGAATTTCCAGCTAATCCAAGGTATGTTGGCAGACTCCAAAGCCGAGATTTATGCAGCCAAATGTATGGTGCTGGATGCTGCGCGTCTACGTGATGCTGGCCAAAATGTTACGACTGAAGCCTCTTGTGCCAAAATGTTTGCAACTGAAATGTGTGGTCGAGTTGCTGATCGCTGTTTGCAGATTCATGGTGGAGCGGGTTATATCAGTGAATATTCAATTGAACGTTTCTACCGTGATGTGCGTCTGTTCCGTTTATATGAAGGAACCACACAAATCCAGCAAATTATTATTGCGCGTGAAATGATTAAACAAGCAACCGCCTAATCTCATAATTTTAAAATAAGGAAATATTAAAATGACGACAAAAATTAGATTTGATTGGCAAGACCCGTTTTTAATAGAACAGCAACTGACGTCAGAAGAGCGCATGATTCGCGATGCAGCGGCAGCGTACTGTCAAGACAAACTGATGCCGCGTGTACTGGAACAGTTCCGCCATGAAAAAACCGATCCGGCTATTTTCCGTGAGATGGGTGAACTTGGTCTGCTAGGCCCAACTATTCCTGAACAGTACGGTGGTGCAGGTTTAAATTATGTCAGTTATGGTCTGATTGCCCGTGAAGTTGAACGTGTCGATTCAGGTTATCGCTCAATGGCCAGCGTACAAAGCTCTCTGGTGATGGTGCCAATTAATGAATTTGGTTCTGAAGAGCAAAAGCAGAAGTATTTACCAAAATTAGCAACCGGTGAGTATATTGGTTGCTTCGGCCTGACCGAGCCGGATCATGGTTCGGATCCGGGCAGCATGATTACCCGTGCCAAAAAAGTCGAGGGTGGTTACCGTTTAACTGGCGCAAAAATGTGGATTACCAACAGCCCGATTGCTGATGTATTTGTAGTTTGGGCTAAAGAAGTTTCTGCCGAAGGTAATGTCGGTGACATTCGTGGCTTTATTCTAGAAAAAGGCTGGGAAGGGCTTTCTGCTCCAACGATTCACGGCAAGGTGGGTCTACGTGCCTCAATCACCGGTGAAATTGTAATGGATAACGTCTTTGTTCCAGAAGAAAATGCATTTCCGGAAGTTCGCGGTTTAAAAGGGCCTTTTACCTGCTTGAATAGTGCACGTTACGGGATTGCCTGGGGTGCCATGGGAGCTGCAGAGTTCTGCTGGCATACCGCACATCAATACACCATGGACCGTAAACAGTTTGGTCGACCACTCGCTGCGAATCAGCTGATCCAGAAGAAACTGGCAGATATGCAAACTGAAATTGCACTCGGTTTGCAGGTGGCTTTACGTTTTGGCCGCATGAAGGATGAAGGCATTGCTTCAGTTGAAGGTACATCACTGATCAAGCGCAACAACTGCGGCAAGGCACTGGATATTGCCCGTTTGGCCCGTGACATGATGGGTGGAAATGGCATTAGCGATGAATTCGGTGTAGCCCGTCATCTGGTTAATCTGGAAGTGGTAAATACCTATGAAGGTACCCATGATGTACATGCCCTGATTTTAGGTCGTGCACAAACCGGAATTGCAGCCTTTTGCAACTAAACCTGACATCAACTTCTAGCCAGCATTGCTGGCTAGATTGTTTTACGGGTTTAAGAATTGTGCTTAATCACATCATTCAATGTATTACTACGTGATTTCTGCAGAGAAAATTTATCAAGAACTTTGAAAATCATTTTATACCACCTTGCTAAAGCGTGGTAATGATCAGCGAATATTCTATATTTCACCTAAATAATTAAGTGAAATATGCGTTTTAAAAAGGCACAGGAGTGCCGAAAAGTAGAAAGAGCATTATGGATACGATCAGTTCACAACAACACCCAGTGGAAGGTGGAAACGAACCCAAGCAAAGAGTCTGGATTCTGGCCTTTATTTTCTCATTTTTAGCATTACTGGTTGATGGTGCTGATATTGCGTTATTAGCCTACAGTCTGACCAGTCTGAAACAAGAGTTTTCATTAAGTAATATGCAGGCCGGTGCCTTAGGGAGCTGGACGCTTGCAGGCATGGCTATCGGCGGTTTTTTTGGTGGCTGGGCTTGTGACCGTTTTGGCCGGGTTCGTGTGATCGTCATTGCCATTGCATTATTTTCTTCATTAACCTTCTGGTTAGGATTCGTAGAAAGTTATGATCAGTTCAAATGGCTGCGCTTTACGTCTGCGATTGGACTAGGTGCTCTATATATTGCCTGTAACACACTCATGGCAGAGTATGTACCCACCAAATATCGCTCTACAGTATTGGCAACGCTCATGACTGGCTGGACTTTAGGCTCGGTGGTCGCAACTGTTCTGGCTGGATGGCTATTGCCTGAATTTGGCTGGCGATACCTCTATTATATTGCCATTATTCCAATTGTACTGGCCTTCGCGATGTACTTCTTGGTGCCTGAACCGAAAGCTTGGTTAGAAGCACGTCAGGCCCGCCTGGATGCAAAAGCCAGTGGTATTGTTCAGGAAAAACCAAAAAATACTTTTAAAATGATTTTTGAAGATGCACTCAGCCGTCGCATGTTTATCCTCTGGTCCTTCAGTACCGCATTTTTACAGTTTGGCTATTATGGAGTCAGCAACTGGCTACCGGCGTATTTAGAGACTGATCTGGGAATCAAGTTTAAAGAAATGACCATGTATATGATCGGGACTTTCCTGATCATGATGTGTACCAAAGTTATTGCTGGTTTTATCGCTGACCGGATTGGCCGTCGTGCGGTATTTGCTTTCGGCACTATGGGTACTGCAATTTTTATCCCTGTGATTGTCTTTGGTAATACGCCGGATAATATCCTCTGGCTGATGTTATTTTTCGGTTTTCTCTATGGTATTCCATACGGTATTAATGCGACTTACATGACAGAAAGCTTCTCCACCAAAGTGCGTGGAACAGCAGTGGGTGGGGCATATAACGTAGGCCGACTGGGTGCGGTGTTTGCACCTCTTACCATTGGCTATTTTGCTCAAGGAGGCTCAATTGGTACCGGCTTACTGATTATGGGCATTGCCTATTTTCTTTGCGGCCTGATACCCGCTTTCTTTATTAAAGACCGCTTATTTGATCCACAAAAGGCAGATTAATCTGCACTCGTAATATAGATAGAACATGCTAGGAAGCAATATGATGAATAAAATCACGCAGGATATCGAGACGGTGCTTAAGCAAATTCCTGATGGTGCACACATTATGACCAGTGGTTTTGGCCTGGCAGGTCAGCCGGTAGAATTAATCGAAGCATTAATTGACTTTGGTCCTAGAGACTTAACCATTATTAACAACAATGCAGCTTCTGGAGATCGTGGTCTAACCAATCTGCTGTTGTCTGGACTGGTTAAAAAAATGATCTGTTCATTTCCACGGGCCAATAACTCAACCGTCTTTGAAGATCTGTATAAAGCCGGAAAAGTTGAGCTGGAACTGGTGCCACAAGGCAATCTGGCCTGCCGTATTCAGGCAGCCGGTGCAGGCTTAGGAGCTGTTTTTACTCCAACCGGTTTTGGTACCAAAATAGCTGAGGGTAAAGAAACCCGTAATATCAATGGAAAAGATTATGTGCTGGAATATCCGATACATGCTGATTATGCCTTGGTTTATGCCAATCAGGCAGATCAGTGGGGCAACTTGACCTACCGTAAGGCAGCACGGAATTTTGGTCCGATCATGGCCAAAGCAGCAAAAACCACCATTGCACAAGTCCATCAAGTTGTGGAACTGGGAGAACTTGATCCAGAGATCATTGTAACGCCAGGAATTTTTGTACAGCATGTGGTCAAGGTTGGAGATATTAAATAATGAATATTCAAAAACGTAGTCGTGAACAGATTGTAGCTAAAGTTGCACAAGACATTCCAACCGGCTCTTTTGTAAATTTGGGTATTGGTTTACCGACACGTGTAGCAGGTTATTTAAAACCTGAACAAGGAGTAATTCTACACTCGGAAAATGGCGTTTTAGGTTTTGCTGCATTGAGTGATCCTGAACAGGCAGATGATGATCTGATTAACGCTGGCAAAGAACTCGTAAGCATGTTGCAAGGTGGCAGTTTTATGAATTCTGCCGACTCTTTCGATATCATGCGAGGCGGGCATCTGGATATCTGTATCATGGGGGCTTTTCAGGTCGCTATTAATGGTGATCTGGCGAACTGGCATACCGGTAATGCTGATGCTGTACCTGCTGTAGGCGGTGCGATGGATCTGGCAGTGGGTGCTCGCTGTGTCTATGTCTGTATGGAACATGTGACCAAAAACGGTGAAGCAAAAATTGTTGAAGAGCTGACTTATCCTTTAACAGGTAAACATTGTGTCAACCGTATTTATACTGATTTGTGTGTGATTGAATTAAAAGACAACCAGGCTCAGGTTATTGAAATAGTGGATGGCTTAAGTTTTGAAGAATTGCAACGGCAGACTGGCTGTAAATTAGTGGACAGTCGTCAACAAGCAGCCTAAAAATAAGTCCGCAATATTCTGATTGAGTAAAAGTATAGTTTTAGATCACAGCTTCGGCTGTGATTTTTAAATTTTAGAATTATTATCAAATACACGTAATATTGACCATATTTCCGCATTTTAAAGATATAAATACAAACTTTTGCTAATGATTATTTTAATAATAAGTCTAAAATGTTAACAAGCTAAGGAAGGTGATAGTCTGAATGAATAATAATTGTGATGATCAAGAAATTTTTCATATTTTTAATCTGATTGGTCGCCATACTGAACTTAAGCCTATCCTCGATGTCATTAGCCAGTGGCTTGAATCGCGCATTCCAGATGCGCTTGTCACCATTATGCTCTATCAGGATGACACCCAAACTTTAAATGTTATAAGTGGCAAACAGCACTTTTCAAAAGAGTACTGTAATGCTATTCAAGATTTGAAAATTGGGCCAAATCAAGGATCGTGTGGCGTAGCTGCTTTCTTACGTCAGTTGGTCATTAGTCCGAATTTAATGAAAGACCCAAACTGGCAGTCTTACCGTGCTTTGGTAAATGCAGAAAAATTGTCTAGCTGCTGGTCTATGCCGATTATTAATGCTTCAGATATTTTGTATGGAACGTTTGCTACTTATTATCGAACACCGAAAATACCGACTGAACATCATATTCAGCTTTTACAGCAAGCGGCAAAATTAGTTGCTCTCGCAATTGAGCTTGATCAGGAACGTCAAAAAAGACATGAGCTTAATGAAAAATACAGCTCATTTTATACCTATCATCCAGATATTATTTTTGAACTTGACCTGCAGGGACATGTGCTTAATACCAATATTGCTTGCGAAGAAATTACAGGTTTTTCTAAAGCGCAAATTCATGGTCAGCACTATTGTGCCTTCATACCGCCCGAATTCCATGAACTTGCGAATGTTTCATTTTCAGAAGCAGCGCAAGGTAAATCTCAACATTATGAACTTCCAATTTATAATGTTGCAGGCGATATCTTATGGCTGGATCTGACCAATTTACCGATTATTCAAAATCAGAAAGTCACCGGTATTATTGGCATTGCCCGAGATATTACTGTATCGCGTGAAAACAAGGAGTCTCTACGCTTATTAAAACGTGGAGTAGAGGCCAGTCCGAATAGTCTTTTTATTACCGATGTTTCTGAAGAAAGACTAATGGTGTATGTGAATCCAGCTTTTCTAAAGCTCACCGGTTATACAGCAGCAGAAGTATTAGGACAAAGCTGTTTTTTCTTACAGGGTCCAGATACTGATACGGATCAGATTACATTACTCAAGCAAGCGGTCAAAGAACAAAAAGAAATTCAGGTGACTATAAAAAGTTACTGTAAAGATGGCAGCTGGTTCTGGAATCGTTTAACCATAGGTCCTATTTTTGACCAGACAGGAACCTGCACCCATTTTTTGGGGATTCAGGAAGATATTACCCAGCAACGTATTCACGAAGAATATATTCAGCATCAGCATACTCATGATCATTTAACCGGTTTACCGAACCAGCATGCATTCAAACAGATTCTGGAAGATATTTTTGAAGTACAGCACGAGAGCTCACAACCTTTAGTCTTGCTGTATATAGATCTGGACGACTTTAAAAATATCAACGACAGCTTAGGTCATCTGGTGGGTGACCAGATTCTCAAAAGTGTGGGCGAGCGGCTGCAAAAATTTGTTCAAGGCAATAATGTGCTATGCCGCTTTGCTGAAGATGAATTTATTTTACTGCTCTCAGGGACAGATGAGCACACTGAAGTCGAGGCGATCGCCGGAGAAATTCTTGATCTTCTTTCCATGCTGTTTATTGTCGATCAGTACAAAATACATTTAAGTGCCAGTATTGGTATCGTGGCAGATGACAGTTCAATTCATCATTCTTCTGAATTGATTTATCAGTCTGTTTTGGCGATGCAGGAAGCCAAAAGACAAGGTCGTAATATGTGGCAGTGGTATGAAAAAACCAGAATGCAGCCTGTCGCAGAAATAGACTATACCAATCTGCGTCTGGAACTCATGGAAGCGATCAATCAGGAAAATTTTGACCTGTTCTATCAGCCGTTGATTCATCCTGAAACTGGACTGGTAACGGGTGTAGAAGCTTTAATCCGTTGGTGCCATCCACAGCAGGGTTATATTTCCCCAGCGATTTTTATTCCACTTGCAGAAAGAACCGGACAAATTATTAGCGTAGGTCAATGGGTATTGGAAAAGGCCTGTCTAGATATTGCGGATTGGAACAAGACGCACAATAGCCAGATCACAGTATCGGTGAATATTTCTCCTTTGCAATTCCGTAGAGCAGGCTTTTTGCAGGTACTTGAACATGCGCTTGAACTCAGTCAATTACCGCCGGAATTACTTAAAATTGAAATTACGGAAGGTGTCATCATTAATGGTGCAGATCGAACGATAGAAATTTTGAAAGCAGTACGTGCTTTAGGTGTACAGGTTGCCATTGATGATTTTGGTACAGCTTATTCGAGTCTCAGTTATCTGCGTCGCTTGCCGATTAATCAAATCAAGTTAGACCGTAGTTTTATTGAAGAGCTGACCCTCGATGGTCAGGATGCTGCAATTGTGCAATCGATTATTCATCTAGCCCATCAGCTGGATCTGGAAGTTGTCGCGGAAGGGGTCGAAACCGTAAGTCAAGCCAGTTTACTCTATCAACAGGGTTGTGATCTGCTACAAGGCTTCTTTTATGCAAAACCTGCACCTTTAACTGAATTGAAGCCTGTTTATCTCGCAATGGAAAATAGTAAATTGAATTAACTCTAAAAGTTAAGATATCAATATTTTCAACCGCTCTTCAGATAGAAAGGAAACGTTAAACAGGCTTAAAGAATTTTTCTATTTTATCAGCGTATCATCTCTATAATTTATGCTCGGTACAGAAAGCGGGATAAAAAAATAAGCTTTTAACCCCAAAGGTTTTTAACAGTATCTAAGGCTCAGGCTGAATATTGGCTAAATTTCTTTCTTGGTTTAAATCATAATAGTTAATCAAAAAGATCAACACGGCAAAAATAAAACCTAAAATGACGCAGGCAGACCAGCCATAGCTTTTCCATAAATGCAGCGATAAAAATGCACCCAGACCGGCACCTGAAAAATAACAGGTCATATAGATGGCATTAATCCGCGAGCGAGCCTGCATTGAAATTCGATAGACCAGATTCTGGTTCAAGACATGCAAACAGGAAATTCCAAAATAAGCCAGAATTAAGCCCAAGATATAAATCCATAAATAATTCTGGGCAAAGAATAAAGGAATCCAGGCCAGAATCAGTCCGCACGTAGCCAGATGCGCAATCCATTTTTCCCGATGCCTGCCAATCATTTTACCGGTCCACTGAGAGGACCAGATGCCGACCACCCCCACAATGCCCATGAGGCCAATCTGGAAATCATTAAAATGATAAGGTGCTTCAGCCAGAATAAAAGTCATGGTAGTAAAGATAATACTCAGCATGCCAAAGCCCAAACCTCCGATCATACTCCGCCGGATCAGCATGGGTTCTGTTCGGGCAAAGGTAAATAGTGAGCGATAAATTTGCAATATATTCATCTGCAACTGGCTCTTGGCGCTCGGCAACTGGAACCACATGGCCAGACTTAGCAGAAGAATTGCACAACCACTAAATAGGTATACCGCATGCCAGGACCATAAAGTAGAAATCAGTCCGGCCACGGTACGGGCAAACAGAATACCAACCAGAACACCACTCATGAGCAGGCCAACGACTTCGGCACTTTTATCACGTTGCGACAGGCTGGCGGCAAAAGGAATCAGAATCTGGGTGGTAATCGAACAAAAAGAGGCGAGCAGGGTAAAGCCATACAACATATGCAGATTGGTACTGGCTGAAAGCCCAATAAGTGCCAGTCCGGTACAGAACATTAAACTGCAGATGTACAGCCGTTTTTCGAATAAATCGCCCAAGGGGACAAACAAAAATAACCCGGTGGCATAGCCAATCTGGGTCAGTACTACAGTCCAGCCAGACTGAGCTACACTAATTTGCAGATCCTCTGCAATAGAATAAATCAAAGGCTGGTTAAAATAATTACAACCTGCACAGAGTGCGCAGGTCATTGCCATCATGAACATGAAACGGCGTGAAATTTGCCCTTGGGCTGACATCCTTGTCTCCTGAGGCTTTAAAAACTATAGTTGGCAGAGAAGTTGATACGTGAAATATCTGCTTCCTTATTGTCAAAGGTTTCACGTTTGCCATGATGATATTCTGCACCTAGATTAATCTTTGGAACAGGAGAATAGATCACGTTAGCCACATAGTCGGTTAAGCGCTTATTGGTTTCAGGATTCGCGCGTGCATAGTCGCTGGAATCATCAAAATCAACAACGCTGGCATTAATACTACTCCGTAGTTTCGGCGTAAATTTATGCGTGAAGCCAATATTTATACTATTGAACTCATTCAGTAAAAGTTCATTATTGGCTGCATCAACCGAATAATCTCCACCCAAGGCAGCGCCATCAGTTATTGATCCTTGAGTCAAGAAAGCGGCAATACGCTGATCACCGACCATATGGAGATAGTTACCTTGAATAGAGTTTTGATCATCTAAACGGTAACGTCCACCAAGACCTATACCCCAACCAACTTTTTCAATATCACCTGTATCTGTTTGCGCTTGCTTTTGATTGACAAAGCCTTGAGCTAATAAATGAAGAGGGCCTGATTGATGAACATATTTAGTGCTTAAGGCAGGTAAGGCAGAAGAACGATCGCCACCGGCCATATATTCCAGACCGACATTCCAGGTATTTTCTGGATCAAGTTTGAAAGCATAGCTCACCTGAGGCGTACGTAGGACTGATCCACCCAGGAACAAGCTGTAATCGACAGCTTCAGTGCTAATCTCTGGTGTTGACATCAATGACCAGGCCTGACCAAACGTCAAGTTATAGTATTTTAAGTGTGCATGACGGATACGTAATCCACCATCGCCTTTACCATTGTTGGTCCAGAAGTCGGCTTCTAAACGAGCAGAAACATTCGGATTGCCTCCTAGATCTTTGGCCAGGAAACCAATCCGGCTGGCAGCCGCAGTAAAATCGGAACGTACAGAATCCGGTTCAGTAAAAGGTACTTTATTAATCTGGTTAATGGTACGGCCACGGGCTTCAGTAGTACTTTTGAAATCGACTGCACCATCAAAGCGGATCAAGCCATAAACATCGACATTATCTACCATTGAACTCAGCGTTTTAGAGTCTTGCGCTTTGGCTTGTTCCTGCTGGTTCTTTAATGCAAGTTGCGCGGCTTTTTGTTGTTCTAGTTCTGCCTGGATTTGCTTTAACTGTGATTCTAAAAACTGCATCCGGTCTTCAGAAGCTTCTGCTGAAAATGCCTGTGCAGAAGCAATACTGCATAATGTTGCTAAAACTAATTTTTTCATTTCTTAATCCCTGAAGAAACTTTTAATTCTGAATGAAAGGAAACCTTTCTATACGTATGGTCAATATTTGGAGAAAGAGGAAGGCAGCGATTTGACCTGCCTTCCGAAGTGGGGTTTATTCTGCTTTTTGCGGATCGTATAAACGGTCTTTAATAAACAGGGCAGGAATCAAACCGCATAGGAAGTATGCTGCACCCATTACCAACAGACCTGTACCAATCGAACCATGCATCGCAAGATAACCAATCGTAATTGGAGCGAAGATTGCACCGATACGACCAATATTGAATGCACCACCCACCGCTGTACCACGAACACCAGTCGGGAAACTTTCGGTTAGATAGGTTGCATTGATGGCATATGGAATACCGTACAGGAAGCCGAAGATTAGCATCAGTACGCCAATGTTATCGGCATTATGCATATACACCACGACAGGGATAAACAGAGCCGTTCCCATGGTGCCGAAAGCAAATACAATACGGCGGCCAATTTTATCAGCAACATAACCTGCAATGATTTTGGCAAAAATCATGGTGACAAACGTACCCACCATATACAGGGCCATTTCTTTAAACTTGATGCCTAATTCAGCTTCAAGATAACTTGGCAGCCAGTTACTTACACCGAAATAACCGAATAGCAAGAAACCAGAGCTGAATGACCATAAGATAAACATTCTGCCATGGGTTTTGTCTTTAAGAATGGTGATATATGGATTGCCTTTTTTTGCATTATTATCGACGATCTGGCCAGTTCTTTTCAGTTCACGAACACGTTTCCATGACTCTGGCTCAGGCACCATAAAGTGCATCAGGATACCCAAAGCTAATGGAGCAATTGTGATCCAGTACAGCATACGCCAGCCGAACTCAGGAATAATCCAGCCTGAAATCATGGTAATCACCAATGAACCTAAAGTGAAACCAGTCATCAATGTTGCCAGTACAGTAGTACGGTATTTGGTCGGTACGTATTCTGACATCAGGGTATTACAGGCAATATATAAACAGCCTAAACCCAAGCAAGAAAGAGTACGTAAAATTGCAAATTCAGTATAAGACTGAGCAAAACCTGAGTAGGCTGACAAGATCGAGAAGGCGATGGTGGCCAGTACAATGACGCGGACACGTCCAAATTTGTCGCATGCCCATCCACCAATAAAACCTCCTATCCCCATACCCAAAAGAGAATAACTTCCTAAAGCACCCGCCTGTACAGAAGTTAGTCCCCATTCAGCTTTCAGACTGGTCAGGCTGAAAGCCAGAATCCCGATATCTGCACCGTCACAGAGCAAAATCAGAAAAGCAAAGACAAAAGCCGTCATCCATAGACGTTTTGGCGCCTGTTTGATGGTATCCGTGGAGGAGACATCGGTTTTATTGTCTCCTGTTACGATGGTATCGCTTGTCATTCTTATATCCTCTATATATTAAAAGTAGCATTTCCTCTGCTACCGCTAAATCCATTTTTCTTCCTCACGGAAACATAGTTTTCCTGATTTAACAGACTTGCTCCTGAACGCTACAGCCGCTGTATTTATTATCAGGCTACATTCGATTTTTCACTTTATTACGCTAAATCAAAATCATCTCATTGCTGGAAAATTTGATTTCGTAAATTAATTTTAAGTTCTGCCTTATGGTGATTATTCATTTAAATGGATAATCAGATTGCATTTAAAATATTTAATTCCGTATTGCGAAATCAATTAATCACAAAATAACCATCTAAACAAGAGTTTTTACTCTATTTTTAGTAAAAAATAACTTTTTTGAATTCTGGAGTTAAAAATCCTTGATTTATAGCTTGAGAAACCTTAGTTTTATATAAAATAAAATTTCGCTATACAAAATAAATGGAGATTTTAATGGAACAGGTCGTTCAAGTAGAACAAGTTTCAGCACATGTAGCGATGGTTAAAATTCATCGACCAGAAGCGAAAAATGCCCTGAATACAGAAGTTCGCCAGAAACTTGCGGCGGTTTTTTTGCAACTGAATGACGATGAAAATGTACGTGCCATTATTCTTACCGGTGGTGAAACAGATTTCGCAGCAGGTGCCGATCTTAAAGAACTGGCCAATGCAGAAACCATTCAAATGATGCAGCGTCGCACTGAACGTTACTGGCAGGCGATCTCACAGTGTTCAAAACCAGTGATTGCAGCTGTAAACGGTTATGCACTTGGTGGTGGCTGTGAACTAGCCATGCATGCAGATATTATTATTGCCGGGAAAAGCGCCCAGTTTGGTCAGCCTGAAGTGAAAGTGGGTGTCATGCCGGGTGCCGGTGGTACCCAGCGATTATTCCGTGCCGTGGGTAAATTCCATGCGATGCGTATCATCATGACGGGTTGTCTGATACCAGCGCCGGAAGCTTATCAGATTGGCCTAGTGTCTCAAGTAACGGAAGACAGCGAAACCCTTGCAACAGCAATCAAGATGGCTGAAGGTCTGGCAAAAATGCCGCCAATTGCGCTTGAACAAATCAAGGAAGTGGCTTTACTGGCTGAAGATGTGCCGCTTAATGCCGGACTTACCCTGGAACGTAAGTCTTTCCAGATGCTGTTCTCATCCGAAGATCAAAAAGAAGGCATGCAGGCCTTTATTGAAAAACGTAAACCGAATTATCAGGGACGATAAGCATGAGTATTCAGATTCAGAAAATCGGCATTATTGGTGTAGGCACGATGGGTGCAGGTATTGCCCAGATCGCGATTCAGTCTGGTCATGATGTGGTACTGTTTGATGCCAAAGAAGGGGCAGCCGAACAGGCACAGGATAAACTGGCCAAAACATTAAATACCTTAGCAGATAAAGGTAAATTCAGCCATGAAAAAGCCGCTGAAGATATTGCTCATCTGTCGACTGCGCAGCAGCTAGAAGACCTGAAAGATTGTGACTTGATTGTTGAAGCGATTATTGAAAATCTGGAAATCAAGCAAAAACTGATGCAGCAACTGGAAGGAATGATAAAACCAGAAGCGATTCTGGCATCCAATACCTCTTCATTGTCGATCAGTGCAATCGCTGCCAACTGTAAGCAGCCAGAACGTGTGGCCGGTTATCATTTCTTTAATCCGGTACCACTGATGAAAGTGGTCGAAGTGATTGAAGGCTTCAATACCCGCGCTGATATTATTGAAGCATTAACCCAGCTCTCTACAAAAATGGGTCATCGTCCGGTCAAAGCTAAAGATACTCCAGGATTTATCATTAACCATGCCGGCCGTGCCTTTGGTAGCGAAGCCTATGCAATTTTGAATGAAAATGTCACACCATTTTATGATATTGACAGGATCTACCGTGACGGAATCGGTTTCAAAATGGGGCCGTTTGAATTAGGTGATCTGACCGGTATGGATGTCTCGCACCCGGTGAGTGAATCGATTTATCATCAGTATTATGAAGAAGCACGTTACCGTCCAAGCGTGATTACCCGTCAGCGTTTTATTGCCAAGCAGTTAGGTCGTAAAACCGGTAAAGGTTTCTATGATTACACTTCGGGTAGCAAAGAAGGTGATGTTGCTCCAGCATTGGTTGAAAAGTTAAGTCAATATCCATCAGTCTGGCTAGGCACCGAATATGACGAAGACCGTCAGGCACTTGAGCAATATCTGCAGCAGTTCAATATCCAGATTGAGCAAACTGAGACACCTTCAGCAGAGGCTTTAATCCTGATTGCCACTTATGGTGAAGATGCAACTTCAGCCGCTGTCCGTTATCAGCTGGCACCTCAGCAAGTGGTGTGTATCGATCTGCTATATGGTCTGAACAAACACCGTACCTTGATGCCAACTTTTGTCACCCAACCTGAGCTGGTAAAAGCAGCCCAATCGATTTTCAATCTGGATGGTGTGACCGCCAGTGTAATTCAGGAAAGCGTCGGCTTTGTGGCTCAACGTGCTTTGGCAATGATTGTGAATCTCGGCTGTGATATTGCCCAGCAAGGCGTTGCAACGGTGGAAGATATCAACATCGCGGTGAAATTAGGCCTTGGCTATCCATATGGTCCAATTGAATGGGGGGATGTGCTGGGAGCTGAAAAAATTCTAAAAATTCTGGATCGTATGACTGCGATTACCCGTGACCAGCGTTACCGTCCAAGTCCTTGGTTGCGTCGCCGCGTTCAGCTTGGTCTACCACTTGTTCATACAACACATTAATTAGAAAGTTAAAGGAATAACACTCATGTTAAATGCATATATTTATGATGGTTTACGTTCGCCAATCGGTCGCCATGCAGGCAGTCTGGCAAGCGTACGTCCAGATGATCTGGCAGCAACAGTCATTAAAAACCTGCTGGAAAAAACCGGTATCCCGGCAGCAGATGTAGAAGATGTAATCTTTGGTAGCACCAACCAGGCCGGTGAAGACAGCCGTAATGTGGCACGTTTTGCAGCATTGTTAGCAGGTATGCCGGTAACAGTTCCAGGTCAGACGGTAAACCGCTTATGTGCATCAGGTCTCGGTGCTGTGATTGATTCGGCACGTGCCATTACTGCAGGTGAAGGCGAGTTGTACATTGCCGGTGGCGTAGAAAGTATGACCCGCGCGCCTTTTGTGATGGGCAAAGCAGAAAGTGCTTATTCACGTGATGCCAAAATTTATGACACCACGATTGGTACCCGTTTCCCGAACCGTAAATTTACGGATCAGTTTGGCGCGCACAGTATGCCTGAAACAGGTGATAACGTGGCTGAAGAATTTGGTATTAGCCGTGAACAGGCTGATACCTTTGCTGCTGCATCACAGGCAAAATATCAGGCAGCGAAAGAAGCAGGTTTCTTTGAAGGTGAAATTACCCCGATTGAAGTTTCTCAAGGACGCAAATTGCCGCCTAAACAAATTACTGAGGATGAGCATCCACGTGCTTCTTCAACATTTGAAGCTTTATCCAAGTTAAAACCGCTATTTGAAGGTGGTGTAGTAACAGCAGGTAATGCATCAGGAATCAATGACGGCGCTGCAGCACTGATTATCGGCAGTGAAAAAGTGCAGGAACAGTATGGCTTAAAACCTTTAGCTCGTATTCTGTCTTCTGCAGCCGCTGGCATTGAGCCACGCATCATGGGAGCAGGCCCAATTGAAGCGATTAAAAAGGCAGTACAGCGTGCGGGTTTGACGCTAGACGATATGGATATCATCGAGATTAATGAAGCCTTTGCCAGTCAGGTATTATCTTGCCTGAAAGGTCTGGATGTCGCTTTGGATGATCCGCGTGTCAATCCAAATGGTGGTGCGATTGCCATTGGTCATCCACTGGGCTGTTCGGGTGCGCGTTTGGCTTTAACCGTTGCACGTCAGTTACAGCGTACCGGTAAAAAATATGCCGTGATTAGTCTGTGTATCGGTCTGGGTCAAGGCTTGGCGATGGTGATTGAAAACCCTGAAGCTGCATAACAGTTTAGTCATAGTCTTAATGCCATGTATCTATGATATGCATGGCATTCTTTATTGGGATTCTTCTTTCAAAATAAAAATCCCTGCACATGCAGGGATTGATTACATCACTGTAATGATTTACTTACGGGCAGTGACTAATAAAGTCGCTGAACCAAAAGCATAAACTTTACCTTCTTTATCGATAATTCGGCCTTCTGAGGTCAGTACATTACGCCCGATCCGGATGACTTCACCAATAGCTGTATAGGTTTCGCCGCTTTTCATCGCTTTCAGCATTTTTACATTCAGGTCAATAGTCGAGAAACTGACACCTGCATCTACTGTCGTATGCACGGCAGCGCCAGTGGCACTATCTAGAACCGTTGCACAAAAGCCGCCATGAATACCACCCTGTAAATTATAATGGCGCTGATCAGGACGCACCTCATATTCCACATAGTTTTCGCGCACCAAGATCAGACGCATGGGAATAATTTCACTCATGGCTGAACTGGAAATTTCCCCATTCTTAATTGCGGTTAGATATTCGAGTCCGTTTAATTGTGATGTGGGCATATCAACTCCTTATAATGATTTATTTCGCTTTATGAAATAATATTCTGTTTTTCTAAAATTATGATATAACAGATAGTGATCGAAATGCTATATTTTTCCAGGATGGAACGATGACAATAAAAAATCTCGTCACAGATGCTGAATGGCAGGCACGTTGTGAACTCGCAGCGCTTTATCGCATTATTGCGCATTACCGGATGACTGATTTAATTGATACCCATATCAGTTTAAGAGTCCCTGATCAGCCTGACTGTTTTCTGATTAATCAGTATGGTGTCGCTTTTGAAAAAATGTGTGCCTCAACGCTGGTCAAGATTAATCATGAAGGGCAGGTCGTAGAAAGCTATGAACAGGACAAGCCAGTGAATATGGCTGGCTTCGTCATCCACTCCGCAATTCATGAAGCACATGCTCATCTGAACTGTGTCATTCATACGCATACCGCAGACGGCATAGCAGTGTCTGCACAGAAACACGGACTTCTTCCCATTTCCCAGCATGCGCTGAAATTTTATCAGCAGGTGGCCTATCACGAATATGAAGGCGTGGCACTCTCAACAGATGAGCAGGAACGCCTGATTCAGGACCTAGGCGGCCATCGCGCCATGATTTTACGCAATCACGGACTTTTAACAGCTGGCGAAACGATCGCTCGGGCCTTTCATGAAATCTATTTTCTGGAGCGTGCCTGTCAGGCACAGGTGAAGGCCTTAAGTGGCGGTGCTGAATTGCATTATCCAGCAGAAGAAGTCCGAATTAAAACTGCTAAACAGTTCGCCAGTCCGTTGGTAGAACCGATTTTACAGCGTGCCTGGCAGGCTGCGTTATCCCTGATTGAGCATCAATATACGGAGTATGCATCATGATTGTGATATCCAGTACTGTGCCGAACATTGAAGCCATTCTGGTCAAGTCTTTTCAGAAATATGCCCCTGAGAGCAGTTTTTGTACAGTGGACAGCCCGGAAGCAGAGCAGGCGACCACGGCCGCATGCTGGTTTCCAGATCTGGAGAAATTGCAGCAGCTCCCAAAACTTGGCCTGATTCATTCGATTGCGGCAGGAGTCGAGCATTTAAACTTGAATGAGATAAGACCTGATCAAGCCGTGTGCCGGGTACTCGATCCGCATCATCAAAAAGGCATGTTTGATTACCTGCTTTGGGGTGTGCTGTATTTTCAGCGTTATTTTGACCGCATGATTCAGCAACAAAAGCAGCAGCTATGGAAGCAGTATCGTCAGAGTTATAGCCAGCATATCCAGATCGGGATTATGGGTCTTGGGCATATGGGGTCTTATGTAGCGGAACGTCTTGCCGACATGGGCTATCAGGTCTCGGGCTGGGCCAATTCCCCGAAAGAGATTGATCAGGTTAAAAGCTATGTCGGTTCAGAACAGTTGTCCGATTTCCTGGCTCAAAGCCAGATCCTGATTAACCTGTTGCCACTTACAGAAAAAAATACCGGCATTCTATCTGCTGAATTATTCCAGCAACTCCCTGAACAGGCAGCTCTCATTCAGGTCGGGCGAGGCCAGCATTTAATCGAACAGGATTTATTGGTAGCGCTGGATTCAGGCCATCTGCGTGGTGCAATTGTCGATGTGTTTGAACAGGAGCCATTAGCTGCTGAACATCCATTCTGGCAGCATGAAAAGATCGTTGTTACACCACATGTCGCCTCACATGCGCCCATGTCTGTGGTGGTGGAACAGATTCTGGAAAACGACTGCCGTTTTAATCAGGGCCTGGATTTGTGCCATCAGGTAGATGTTAATAAGGGCTATTAATTGTAGGGATACAGGCAAAAAATAAGGAAATTGATGATGTGGGAAACGATTCAAACTCAGGTTCAGCAAGGCGTCGCAACCTTAAGCTTTAACCGCCCGGATTCACTCAACAGTTTTAACCGGCAAATGCATGAGGAAGTGCAGCAGGTGCTGAAAAACTGGAATACAGATCCGGATATACGGGTGATTGTGATTCGCGGTAATGGCCGGGCGTTTTCAGCGGGACAGGATTTAAAAGAACGTGCTGGACAGCTCGGCAATGTGCCTTTGCCACCGCAAGGCTCGCTGGCCAAATACTATAATCCCCTGATTAACCTGATCCGCCAGAGTCCCAAACCGGTGATCGCAGCAGTGAATGGTGTGGCTGCCGGTGCAGGTGCCAATATCGCGCTGGCCTGTGATCTGGTCATTGCCAAGGAAAGTGCCCGATTTATTCAGGCTTTTTCTAAAATTGGCTTGATTCCTGATGCCGGTGGCACCTGGATGTTGCCACGTTTAATCGGTTATGCACGTGCCATGGCACTCACTTTTCTGGGCGAACCGGTGCATGCCAAAGAGGCCGCCGAAATGGGCATGATCTGGAAAATGCTTCCAGATACAGAATTTGATGCTTATATCGACGACATTGCACAGCGATTGTCTCAACAGCCGACTTATGCGCTGGCTTTAACCAAACAGGCCTTGCAACGCAGTGCTGAAAATAACATAGACCAGCAATTGGAGCTGGAACAAAACCTGCAATATCTGGCTCTGAGCAGTCAGGACTATAAAGAAGGTGTCCAGGCTTTTGTCGAAAAACGCCCTGCACAATTTACCGGATGCTAAGGAGAGCATTTATGAGAATTCAGACCCGTATTACCGAGCTTTTAGGCATTCGCTATCCAATTATTCAGGGCGGCATGATGTGGGTCGGTACCGCAGAAATGGCCAGTGCCGTATCTAATGCAGGTGGCTTGGGAACATTAACGGCATTGACTCAACCGACGCCTGAAGCCTTGGTCAAGGAAATTGCACGCTGCCGAGAAATGACCGATCAGCCTTTTGCGGTCAATCTGACTTTATTGCCCGCTGTGAATCCGCCGCCATATGCAGAATACCGACAGGCGATCATTGAAAGCGGTATCAAAATCGTAGAAACAGCAGGCAACAAGCCACATGAACATATTGAGGCGTTTAAGCAACACGGCATTATTGTCATTCATAAATGTACTTCCGTCCGTCATGCGCTTTCAGCACAAAGAATCGGTGCGGATATCATTTCGATTGATGGTTTTGAATGTGCGGGCCATCCGGGTGAGGACGATATTCCTGGCCTGATTTTAATTCCTGCCGCTGCGGATCAGCTTACTGTGCCGATTGTGGCCAGTGGCGGTTTTGCTGATGGCCGTGGTCTGGTCGCAGCTTTGGCTTTAGGTGCTGAAGGCATCAATATGGGTACACGCTTTTGTGCCACTAAGGAAGCGCCGATCCATTCAAACATCAAACAGTTCTATGTCGATAATGATGAAAGGGCGACACATCTGCTGTATCGACAGTTCAGGAATACTGCCCGTGTTGCCAAAAATGCGGTATCTGATCTTGTGGTGAAAATGAGTAAAGATCCAAACCTGCAATTTGAACAGATTCGTCCCTATGTCAGCGGTTTAAAAGGCAAGCTCGCTTTAGAAAATGGCGATATTGATGCTGGTGTACTGACTGCAGGTCAAGTGATGGGATTGATTCATGACATTCCGACTTGTCAGGCGCTGATCGAAAATATCATGCAGGAGGCAGAGCAGATTGTTCAGCAACGTTTAGCTCAATTTTTTCCACGTTAATCAACTTTAGTGAAGTCGCTGAATAGAAAAGCCATTCCACCATGAATGGCTTTTTTCATCCTGTATATTTTTTATTTTTAAATGGGAAATTTCATCGAATGACTAGATTTTATTCTTTAAATTATATTATAGTGGATTTAAAACATAATTTCGTATTATGAAATTAATTGTCATAAATATACAAATTAGAACTCATACAAGGGAATTACGATGAGAAATTATATTGCGCCATTAAAAGACATGAAGTTTGTCCTGAAAGACCTGTTAAACGTTGAACAGAAATATCAGGGCTATGCAAAATTCGCAGACAAGGTTTCTATGGATATTATGGAGCAATATCTGGAAGTCGCTGCGGACTTTTGCCAAAACGAACTTCTACCGATTAATGCGACAGGCGACCAGCAGGGTTGCCGTTTGCAGGATGGCGTCGTAACTACCCCGGATGGGTTTAAAGCAGCTTATGACAAATATGTAGAACTCGGCTTTACCTCATTAACTGGTGACGAAGCATATGGCGGTCAGGGCTTCCCGACCTTATACCGTATTGCCATTTCTGAAATTATTACCGCAACGAACTGGTCTTGGGGCATGTACCCAGGCCTGTCCCATGGTGCCATGCGTACTTTAGAGCACCACGGTAGCGATGAACAGAAACAGAAGTTTCTGGTACCTTTAATTGCAGGCCGCTGGACTGGAACCATGTGCTTGACTGAATCTCATGCCGGTTCTGACCTAGGTTTAATCCGTACCAAAGCAGTGCCAAATGAAGACGGCAGCTATAGCATCAGTGGCGAGAAAATCTTTATCTCAGCCGGTGAACATGATCTGGCTGAAAATATCGTGCATATCGTATTGGCACGTTTGCCAGATGCACCTGCGGGAACCAAAGGTATTTCGCTGTTTATTGTGCCGAAATACAATCTGGATGAAGCTGGTAATGTGGCTTCCCGTAATGGCGTGGTATGTAGCGCTCTTGAACACAAGATGGGCATTCACGGTAACGCGACCTGTGTGCTGAATTTTGATAATGCCAAAGGTTTCCTGATTGGGCCTGAAAATCGCGGCCTAAACTGCATGTTTACCTTTATGAACTCGGCACGTATCGGTACAGCCATTCAAGGCTTGGCAGCAGCAGAATCTTCTTATCAGGGTGCATTGGCTTATGCCAAAGACCGTCTGGCGATGCGTTCACTTGAAGGTGCGAAAGCGCCAGACCAGCCTGCAGATCCGATTATCGTGCATCCGGCAGTACGTAACATGCTGCTGACTCAAAAGGTGTTTGCAGAAGGTTCACGTGCACTTGCATATTATCTGGCGACCTATGCCGATATCGCTGAAGCCACTGACAGCCCGGAAGAAAAGAAAGCAGCTGAAGACCGTCTAGCATTATTAACCCCTATTGCCAAAGCATTAATGACCGAAACCGGCATAGAAGCGGCTAAACATGGTATGCAGATTTTCGGTGGTCACGGTTATATTGCTGAACATGGCATGGAACAGATTGCCCGTGATGCACGTATTGCCAGCCTCTATGAAGGAACTACTGAAATTCAGTCCATTGACTTGCTGGCGCGTAAAGTGCTGGGCTCAAAATTGGGTTTGCTGACCGCATTAACCGATGAAATTCAGGGCTTTGTAAAAGAGCATCAGCAACATGTCCAGTTCAGCCAGCAAGTTGCACAAGTCAGCCAGTTGACTGAAAAATGGCTGAAATTAACCAGAACCATTCAGGAGCAGGCTCAACAGTCTGCCAATGAAATTGGGGCAGCATCAGTTGACTACCTATATTTCTCTGGTTATGTCGTGTCCGCTTATTTGTGGCTGAAAATGGCAATTACTGCGCAGCAGAAAATTGAAGAAGGCAATACTGATCCGTTCTATGCAGCCAAGATCAAAACTGCACAATTCTTCTTTGCGCGTATTTTGCCAAGAACTTCAACCCACTTTGCCAATATTCAGGCGGGCGGTGAAAGCCTGTTTTTACTTGAACCTGAAGAGTTCAAATTCGATTAAAGCTTTTGACCCACGATACTCGTGTCGTGGGTCTTTTTTAATAATTTTTGCATCCTCACCCAATTCAAATATTGAGATTTATTCTCGGATATTGAATAAACCATAAAACAACAAGATCAGGAGTCTATATGGATTTAGACATGATTACTCGACAGTGTCCTTATGCTGATCTGCAGCTTAATTTTCATGAAGTCGGACAGCGTTCTGCATTTCCGACTATTATTTTGATTCATGGCACCGGTGGAAATACCGACAAGCATTTCAGTTATATTTTTCCGATGCTGGGTATTCATCAACGGGTTTTATCCATTGATTTACATACCCCAGATAAAGCCGATCTGGCGGTGACCGATTTTAGCCAACAAGTTGAAGCACTGATTCAGCATGTGGTTGCAGAAGATGAAACCATTACAGTGGTCGGCTATTCACTCGGTGCAGTGATTGCTGCACAAGTAGCAGCCAGTTTAAAACAGCGCGTAGCGCGTTTGATCCTGTTAGCCGGTTGGGCCAAAACTAGCTCGGTGCAACAACTGCGTACCGTTATCTGGCAACAGTTATTTACTGAACAATCTGCGGCCTTGCCTCATTTTGTCAATTATTGCCTGTATAGCGATGATTATCTGTCTGCACGAAGCGAACAGCAGGTGCTGGATCTGGCACGCTTTGTTAAACCATCCCAAGATGCAGCCAAACAGCGTGAACTGAATTATCGCATTGATATTACATCAGCTTTATCTGACATCTGTGCAGAGACTCTAGTCGTTGCCTGTCGTGAAGACCGCATGGTGCCTGTAGCGCAAGCTAAACTGCTGTTTGCTTCAATTTCGAACAGTCGCTATATCGAAATTTCTTCAGGACATGCGCTCTATGTCGAAGCGCCAGCCGAAGTGGTGCAACTGGTAAACCAGTTTAGCCAGCATCCAGAACAATATCCGGTGAATCAAAAAATCCAGCCTTATATGCCTTAAAGGAGATAAATAATGCAAGCTAAAGGACAGCGCAGCAAGATTCTAATTGTAGGCAGCGGTTTTGGTGGTTTGGGAATGGCAATCCGCCTTAAACAGCAGGGCATCCACGATTTTAAAATCATTGAACGTGCAGCAGAAGTGGGCGGTACTTGGCGTGACAATACCTATCCCGGAGTCGCCTGTGATGTACCTTCCCATTTATATTCTTTCTCGTTTATTCAAAATCCCAACTGGTCGCGTGTCTTTCCACAAGGGGTAGAAATTCAGCGCTATTTAATTCAATGCTGTGATCAGGAAAATATCCGGCCCCATATTAATTTTCATACCCAACTGGAAAAGGCCAGCTGGAATGCACGAGAACGCATCTGGGAAATTCACACCTCTATAGGTCTGTATCAGGCTGAGATTTTAATTACCGCAACCGGGCATCTGGCAGATAAGCATCTCCCACAAATTCCGGGGCTGGAAGAATTTGAAGGCCAAGTGATGCATTCTGCGCGCTGGAACCACGAGCTGAATCTGGAAAATCAGCATATCGTTGTGGTCGGTTCTGGTGCTTCTGCCATCCAGCTTGTACCGGAAATTGCCAAAACAGCAAAAAGCCTGACCGTCTTGCAACGTAGTGCGCCATATATTTTGCCCCGACCAGACCGAGCTTATTCTGAGTCAGAAAAACAGCTTTTCCGCAAAGATCCGGACAGTATGTCGGCCCTCAGACATTCCTTGTTCTGGGGCAATGAATACAATTTTGCCCAGCGCCGTAATCTGAAAAGCCAGATTGAGCGGGTCAAGAAAAACTGCCTGCAATTCTTAAAACATCAGATTTCAGATCCTGAATTACAGCGCAAACTTACGCCGAATTATGAACCTGGTTGTAAGCGCTTATTGCTTTCTAATGATTATTATCCGACTTTTCTAAAACCAAATGTCACACTTGAAGACTCAGCATTGGCAGAAGTTATGAAAGACGGTGTATTAAGCCAGGCTGGAAATAAATTTTCTGCAGATATCATCGTATTTGCGACAGGATTTGAAGCGGCGCGTCCACCCTATGCCGCAAAGGTAGTCGGTAAACAGGGTTTAAGTCTGGAACAGCAATGGTCCAGCGGTATGCAGGGTTATCAGTCAACGACCGTACACAACTTTCCAAACCTGTTCATCCTGAATGGGCCAAATACAGGCAGTGGACATAATTCAGCACTTTATTTTCTGGAAACCCAGTTTGATCTGGTGCTGGATGCCTTGCAGTTTTTTGAGCAGGAACAGATTCAGGTCTTTGAAGCAGATCAAGAAGCTGAAAATAGCTATATGCAGGAGCTACAGCAGCTTTCGCAAGGTAGTGTCTGGTTATCGGAAAGCTGTAAAAGCTGGTATCTGGACCCGGTCAGTCGCAAGCTGACTTTGGTCTGGCCGGATTATGCTCATTCATTTAGGGATAAAAATCAGCATTTTATTCGTAGCGGTTATCACTACCAGTATGTTGAATCGAGACAGCAGAAAGTGGTTTAAAAATATTTAATTAAAATCAAAATCTTATGGTTTAAATGATACAAAATAATTGTAAATCCAGGACAGGAGTATAGTCATGAGCAGTCAGCCATGGATGGAAGAATATAAAAAGTGGAATATCAATCCGGAGTTTACCCGGCCAGATCCTGAGAAAACCCTGAGCACGATAATTGCTGAGAATTTGGTAAAATTTCAGGATAAAACCGCATTTATCTATCTGGATCGTAAATTCAGCTATCACGATATCGATGTGTATAGCCAGAAACTGGCAAGCTATTTACAGAGCCTTGGGCTGACTGCTGGCAGCCGTATTGCGGTGATGCTGCCTAATATTATTCAATATCCAATTGCTACTTTTGCCATTATTCGTGCGGGTTATGTGCTGGTCAATGTCAATCCCATGTACACCCAGCGCGAGCTCTATCATCAACTACAGGATTCAGGTGCAGAAGCCCTGATTATCCTGGGACAGACTTTAGAGCAATTAACAGCACTAGATGAATGTCCTGAACTCAAATATGTCATTTCGACGCATCCGCTGGATTTTATTCAAGAGCAGCCAAGTGCTATTTATAGTCAGGCAGCACAATATCCAGATAAACAGTTTTCTGACTTTAAACAGGCAATAAATCAGGTAAAGATTATTGAGTTTGAACCGCCTGTACAGCATCAGGAAGATACGGTCATTCTGCAATACACGGGAGGAACCACAGGTGTTTCTAAAGGTGCTGAACTGAGTCACCGTAATATTCTATTTAATATTGCCCAAAACAGTACCGTATTTATCAGCCATTTTGGTGACCGTTATGCCACTGAAAATGAATATGTTTTCTGTGCCTTGCCACTGTATCATATTTATGGATTTACCATCTGCCTGTTCAGTTATGGTCTGAGCCGAGGTTTCGCCAATGTGCTGATTCCAAATCCGAGAGATCTGGATGCTTTGGTGGATCAATACCAGAAACATCCACCGACCGTTTTTCCGGGTGTGAATACCATGTTTAATGCCTTGGCGCATCATTCACGTTTCCGTGAGCTGGATCATTCACGCCTGAAAACCACAACCGGCGGAGGAGCATCTATTCTGAAAAATACGGCAGAGTTATGGCATGAGGTTACAGGCTGCCAGATTTATGAAGGCTACGGACTTTCTGAAACCTCACCGACTGCAACTTTTAACCCGCCTTTAAGCCGGCGATTTAGTGGCACGATTGGCTTGCCATTGGCAGGAACTGAAATTCTAATTCTGAATGATGAAGGAAAACCTGTAGAGCTTAATCAGGCTGGAGAAATCGCCATACGTGGTCCACAGGTAATGAAAGGATACTGGCAGCAACCCGAAGCAACAGCACAGGTATTTACCAAAGATGGATTCTTCCTGACAGGTGATATCGGTTGTATGGACGAACAAGGCTATATCACCATTCTGGACCGCAAAAAAGACATGATTCTGGTCTCCGGATTTAATGTTTATCCCAATGAGCTGGAAGGCGTGCTGTCCAAACATCCTAAAATACTGGAATGTGCAGTGATTGGTATTGATGATGAAAAGTCTGGACAGGTACCCAAGGCATTTATTGTGAAACAGGATGAAACTCTGACCCAAGATGAAGTCATGACTTATCTGAAGCAGCAACTGACCAGTTATAAATTGCCCAAATACATTGAGTTTGTGGCTGGATTACCAAAGTCTGCAGTAGGAAAAATTCTGCGTCGCGAGCTGCCTCGTACTGTTCAGCCGAGCGCCAAAGCCTGTTAAGGAATGATCTAGTCCATTAGATTTAAAATAAAAAAGGAATCGAAAGATTCCTTTTTTATTGCTTGCAGGCTTATCGCTGCTGGATGACTTTTTTGCTTTTCAGTTCTTCTATTTCAGCAGAACTTAAATATTGACTCAAAATGGCATCGGTATCTTCACCCAGACAAGGTGGGGCCTTTTTATATTCTACCGGTGTCTTGGAGAGTTTAATCGGTGAACCGATTGAGGTGTAATCTTCACGTAAGGTATGCGGCATCTGAATCACCATATCGCGTGCCAATACCTGTTCTTCTTGCAAAGTCTGTTTCAGGTCATTGATCATTCCTACCGGTACTTTAACTGCATGAATCAGATCCACCCAGGTTTTTGCCGGTCGAGTATAGAAATGAGCCTGTAGAACTATGGTCAGTTCTTCACGATGTGTAACACGTCCTGAATTTTTCAAGAAGCGAGGATCTTCTGCCACCTTAGCCAAACCAACGGCCTGACACAAAGCTTGAAATTGCAGATCATTACCACAGGCAATAATAAATTCACCTTCCTGGGCTTTGAACACCTGATAGGGCACAATATTGGCATGCGCGTTTCCGAAGCGACCGGGGACTTTGCCTGAGGTGAGATAATTCATGGCCAGAACAGAGAGGGAAGCAACCTGGGTATCTAGCAGCGCCATATCAATATACTGACCTTCACCGGTTTTCTCACGGGACAACAAAGCCGCCTGAATGGCAATTGCGGCATATAAGCCGGTGGTCAAATCGGCAAAGGCCAGACCTGCTTTTTGCGGGCCACCACCGGGCAGATCATCACGTTCACCCGTGACACTCATCATGCCGCCCATTCCCTGAACGATAAAATCATAACCCGGCTCTTGAGCACGCGGACCGTTCTGGCCAAAACCGGTAATAGAACAATATACCAGTCGCGGATTTAGTTGACTTAGACTTTCATAATCCAGCCCATATCGTTTCAACGAACCGGCTTTATAGTTTTCAATGACTACATCACTCTGTTCAGCAAGTTTTTTGATAATACGTTGACCTTCAGGTGTAGATAAATCGATTGCAACCGAGTGCTTGCCACGGTTGGCTGACAGGTAATAAGCCGATTCATGGGTATCTTGCTGCTGATTGTTTTTAAGCCAAGGTGGTCCCCAGATACGGGTATCATCCCCACGATCCGGTTTTTCAATCTTGATCACTTCTGCACCCAGATCAGCCAGAATCTGGCTACACCAAGGCCCAGCCAGAATCCGGCTTAAATCCAGTATACGAAATCCTGTTAAGGCACCCATTATTGCGCTCCCTGTTCGATCTTATTCAAATGACATATCGTTCTTATCCCTCTTTTTAAAGCTATATGAAAATGAAAGAACAATCAACTTTATGATAATAAATTTCGTATAACAAAATAAAACATCTAAAATGATGAATATTCATCTTATTTTCTTTAGCCTGATGCAAATATAAGTATGAACGAAGAACAAGAGGTCACTGATAAAAAGGAAAAAGCGATCTCCCAGACAGGATTAAAAAAGGAGTCAATCAAGTGAATTAAAAACGGATTAGCCTTAAAGCATATTCATTAGCGGAATAGCTTTAAATATAAAAGATCATGAAAACCTAAGGATAGGAAAACAGAGATTTAAATATGACGGATTTAGCGAGAGAATTAGAAAAGATTAAACCTACGACCAAACGAACGCAGCAAATTGCTTTTATTTTCGCCTTTCTGGCTTTACTGGTAGATGGCGCGGACATGTTGCTGCTGTCTTTCAGTTTAAATAGCCTGAAAGCAGAGTTTGGTCTCAGTAATCTGCAGGCTGGTACACTAGGCAGTTTTACCTTAGCAGGTATGGCGATTGGTGGCTTTATAGGGGGCTGGGCCTGTGACCGTCTGGGCCGTGTACGTACCGTAGTCATTTCGATTCTGGTATTTTCCATATTGACCGCAGCCTTAGGCTTTGCACAAAACTTTGAACAATTTGCTGTTTTACGCTTTCTGTCTGCTTTCGGCATAGGCTCTTTATATATTGCAGCCAATACGCTCATGGCTGAATATGTTCCAACTGAATATCGCACCACGGTTTTAGGTACCTTACAGGCAGGATGGACCGTCGGTTATATTGTGGCCACTGTACTGGCAGGCTGGATCATTCCGGAATATGGCTGGCGAACCCTGTTTTTTATTGCCATTATTCCCTCGGTTATGGCGATTTTTATCCAGAAACTGGTTCCTGAGCCAGAATCCTGGCAGCGTGCACGTTTGCAGCGTCTATATGCCCCAGCTGAAATCACAGCACAGCAACCCGCCAAAAAAAGCACAGTCAAAGAGATTTTCGCGGATCCTGCGAATCGCAGAATGTTCATCTTGTGGATATTTACGGCCGGTTTTCTGCAATTTGGCTACTATGGCGTAAATAACTGGATGCCGGCATATCTGGAATCTGAATTGCACATGAATTTTAAATCTATGGCCGGCTATATGATTGGTACTTATGTGGCGATGATTTTCGGGAAAATTCTAGCGGGCTTTGCCGCAGACCGTCTGGGTAGACGCGCTGTCTTTTCGTTTGGAGCAATTGGAACGGCGATTTTCCTGCCCGTGATTGTGCTATTCAATACGCCAGAGAATATTGCCTATCTGCTGATTTTCTTTGGATTCCTGTATGGTATTCCATATGCGATTAATGCCACTTATATGACAGAAAGCTTCGCCACCTCGATTCGTGGTACTGCGGTAGGCGGTGCTTATAATGCAGGTCGTATCGGCGCCATGTTTGCCCCTGCAATTATTGGCGCGGCAGCCAGCGGTGGTTCAATTGGCTTAGGCTTCCTGATTATGGGGGGTGCCTATTTCTTGTGTGGCGCAGTGTCCGGGATATTCATTAAAGACCGTCAATACGATCCACAAAAGGCATAATTTCAATTTATAAAAAAGAGCCTGAATTCAGGCTCTTTTTTATATTCTTCAATTAAAGCTATATTTCTATTTGTTTATTCCTGATCCGTTTCTTTATGCAGATGAATACTTTTTAAACCATCATTTACTTTATTGAGCAGACGAATTAGGGTAACCACATCATCAAAAGCCAGCTTATTTAAGGCCTGACCATAAAAATCAAAGAAATCAGCTTGCAAGTTGTCCCATGTTTCCAAGCTGGGATGTAGCCAAAGCAGTGGATCTAATTCATCAGCATCAGGTGAATTTCACCATGGCCTCGACCCCATTTTTGAATGATTTGTCCAATACCGTGGCGGAACAGCATGACAAGGTTGATTCACTAAAAATTTTCCTGTGTGCTGGTGCACCCATTCCGGGGCCATTGGTACAAAAAGCCCGGGAAACTCTGGGTGTTAAAGTCATATCAGCCTGGGGTATGACCGAATGTGGTGCGGTGACGCTGACTCTACCTGAAGATGAGGATGAACGCTCTTTCAATACTGATGGCATCGCTTTACCAGGTGTGGAAATCAAGATCGTGGATAAAAAAGGTCAGACCAAAGCCGTGAATGAATCCGGGCGTTTGATGATCCGCACCTGTTCAAATTTTGGTGGTTATTTAAAACGTCCACATTTGAACGATACAGATACTGAAGGCTGGTTTGATACTGGCGATATTGCCTATCAGGACGAGCAGGGCTATATCCGGATCTGCGGCCGCAAGAAAGATGTGATTATCCGTGGCGGAGAAAATATTCCGGTCGCGGAAATTGAATCACTACTTTATAAGCATCCGAATATCGCCACAGTAGCTTTAGTGGCTTATGCAGATGAGCGAATGGGCGAGCGTTCCTGTGCAATCATCAAGCTGAAAGATCAGACAAAGCCGTTAAGTTTTAATGAGCTGGTAGATTTCCTGAAAACTCATAATCTGGCTATGCAGTATCTTCCGGAACGCCTGGAAATCTGGGAGGATATTCCGATGACGCCATCGGGAAAAATCCAGAAATTTAAACTCAGAGAATTACTGGCTCAGCATATTGCCTCAACGGCAGTTGAAGCGAACTAAATCTGGGAATAAATAGATAAATTAAACCCTGAATAATCTTGCATCATTCAGGGTTTTTCTTATTCAAAAAGAAGCGATCTAAAAGATTAATACGAATTTTAGATTAACTTCTATTTTAATAATTTTAATAAAGCTTCTGCGGTTGCAGCAGAAGAGGCCGGATTTTGCCCGGTAATCAGTAAACCATCTTGCTGTACATGCACCTGCCAATCCTCAGCTTTGGAATATTTCCCGCCTTTTTCTTTCAGCATGTCTTCCACTAAAAATGGCACAATATCGGTTAGGCCTACGCCGTTTTCTTCGGTATTAGTAAAACCGGTGACTGTCTTGCCTTCTACAATAGAACGGCCTTCGGCATCTTTGACTTCACGAAGTACACCCGGTGCATGACAGACCAGCGCAACAGGTTTATCTGCCTGTAAAGTCTGCTCAATTAAAGAAATAGAATTCTGGTCTTTGGCTAGATCCCATAATGGACCGTGACCACCCGGATAGAACACGGCATCAAAATCCTGATTTAAGACTTCACTCAACTTATGTGTATTAGCAAGAGCCTGCATGGCCACCTCATCTGCTTCAAAGCGTTTGGTGGTTTCGGTTTGCGCATCCGGCTCATTACTTTTTGGATCTAATGGTGGCTGACCACCTGCAGGAGAAGCCAAAACTACCTCTGCGCCTGCATCGACAAAGGTGTAATAAGGCGCAGCTAGCTCTTCCAACCAGAAGCCAGTTTTTTTGCCAGTATCGCCCAGCTGGTCATGTGAAGTCAGTACCATCAAGATTTTCATATTATTTTCCTGTAGCTCATTAAAAAACATCGCGAATGATCGACTGTTAATTTAACAAGTCATGAGCGTCAGGAATGTTGTGATACGTTCATTTGCTGTATCGATACGTTGTTGTTTCAGTTGATTTAACTAAAGTACGTAGCCTTGCAAAGTGAACAGTGTGTTCAATATTCATCTGCCCATTAACAGGTCTTGCTGAAGATCGGCTTGTTTACGCAAGAAATCCCAGACCAGTTTAATTTTTGGTTCATGTTGCAGATCGACCAGCGTTAGCATCCAGAAAGTGTGGGTAAAACTGAGTTGATGACCCAGCACCTCTTTCAGTTCACTTTTATCATTGACCAGAAATTTCGGCAAAATAGCCAGCCCGGCACCTGCACGCACGGCAATTTCCTGCGCCAGAATACTGTTACTGCGAAAACAGGCACTGACCTGTAAGGGAAGACGCTCCAGCGAATATAGTGCAGTGCTATAGACCAGATCATCAATATAATCAACAAAACGGTGCTGTTTGAGGTCTTCCAGTTTTTTAATTTCCGGATTTTGCTGTAAATAATGCTGGCTGCCATACAGTTTTAGGCAGTAATTAGACAAACGAGTAATGATATAGGGTCCAGATTTGGGCCGGTCAATCGCGATCACAATATCGGCTTCTCGATGTGAAAGTTTGATCGCTTTCGGTACCGGAATCAGGTCAATGGTCAACAAAGGATAATGCTGGGAAAATTCTGCCAAAAGACGGGCTAAAAATGCCGTGCCAAAGCCTTCTGGCGCACCAATCCGGACCCGACCTTGCAAGGGATCATGGCGCTTGTCAATCTGGATAAAGGACTGTTCCATCTGTTCCACACGCGGCACCAGTGCCAGACCTTCCGAGGTTAGTTCATAACCGGTGGCTTCGCGCTTAAACAGTTGAGTACCGAGGGTATTTTCCAGGGCCTGAATCCGCCGCGCTACGGTGCTATGTTCAACCCCGATTAAGCGTGCTGCGTTGGTGAGTGTTTTAGCACGTGCTAAAACCAGAAAAAAGCGTAAATGATCCCAATCTACTTTCATTTTTTATTTAACATCCTGTTAAATTCCTGTGCATATTTGCACAACCATCGTGCACCAATTTCTATTGGTGGTCAAAGTGTTCTTTGTTAGTCTGCTGAAACAGCGTAAAAATTATACGTTAAATAAAAGCCAGTAAAGGCAGATACAACGACAATAACAAACCAGCACGGAGCGACCATGAACGCCATTTCTCATCCACAGCAAAGTACCGGATTCACCACCGCAAAACTCCTCATTAATGGTGAATTTGTCGAATCAAGAACCAGCCATTGGCAAGATATTGTTAATCCTGCCACTCAGGAAATCTTGGGCCAAGTGCCTTTTGCTACCGCAGAAGAAGTTAATGCCGCCATTGCTGCTGCACAAAATGCATTTGCCAGCTGGCGCCAGACCCCGATCCAGGCACGTATGCGAATCATGCTGAAACTGCAGGATCTGATTCGTATAAACCTAAAAAGTATCGCCCGAGTCTTAACGGCGGAACAGGGCAAAACCCTGGCCGATGCCGAAGGTGATATCCAGCGTGGTTTAGAAGTGGTGGAGCATGCCTGTTCGATCGGTTCCCTACAAATGGGCGAGTATATTGAAGGTGTTGCACGCGGTGTCGATACCTATACTTTGCAGCAACCCTTGGGTGTCTGTGCAGGAATTACCCCGTTTAACTTTCCGGCGATGATTCCACTGTGGATGTTCCCGATGGCGATTGTCTGCGGCAATACTTTTGTCTTAAAGCCTTCTGAACAGGATCCACTATCGACCATGATGCTGGTTGAGTTAGCGATTCAGGCAGGTGTGCCGGCAGGCGTACTGAATGTGGTACATGGCGGCAAAGAAGTGGTCGATCTACTGTGTACCCATCGCGATATCAAGGCGATTTCTTTTGTCGGTTCGACTGCAGTCGGCACGCATGTCTATAACCTTGCAGGCCAACACGGCAAGCGTGTGCAGTCGATGATGGGCGCCAAAAACCATGTGGTGGTGATGCCAGATGCGAATAAAGAACAGACCTTAAATGCCTTGGTCGGTGCAGCTTTTGGCGCAGCAGGTCAACGTTGTATGGCACTTTCCGTGGCGGTAATGGTCGGTGAGACCAAGCACTGGGTCGATGAACTGGTCAATAAAACCAAAACCTTAAAGGTAAATGCCGGGCATGAACCGAATACCGATGTTGGACCAGTGATTTCAACCCGTGCCAAATCGCGTGTCATCGATTTAATTAACAGTGGTGTTGAACAGGGTGCAGAACTGCTGCTGGATGGCCGTGATGTACAGGTTCCAGGCTATGAACAAGGTAATTTTGTCGGGCCAACGATTTTTAATCAGGTCACGACCGATATGCGCATTTATAAAGAAGAAGTGTTTGGTCCGGTACTGGCAATCATGCATGTCGACACTTTAGAGCAGGCCATTGCACTGATTAATGCCAATCCGTTTGGTAATGGCGTTGGACTGTTTACCCAAAATGGCAATACGGCACGTACCTTCCAGAACCAGATTGATATCGGTCAGGTGGGCATTAACATTCCAATTCCTGTACCTGTGCCTTTCTTCAGTTTTACCGGTTCACGCGGTTCAAAACTGGGTGATCTCGGTCCTTATGGCAAACAGGCGGTGCAGTTCTATACCCAGACCAAAACCGTTACCAGCCGATGGTTTGAAGATAACCAGGAAACCACCGGTGTCAATACCACGATCAGTCTGCGTTAAGGAGCATCAGCATGAAGATTGCATTTATTGGTTTAGGCAACATGGGCGGTTCCATGGCGCAAAACTTGCTCAAGTCCGGTCATCAGGTTTTTGGTTATGACTTAAGTGCAGTGGCTTTACAGCATTTTGCAGAAGCTGGCGGTATCGTCTGCGACAGTCCACAAGCTGCCGCGAAGCAGGCGGAGATCGTGGTCAGCATGTTGCCTGCAGCCAAGCATGTGCGTGAAGTCTATTTGGGTGAACACGGTATTCTGGAGGTGCTTCAAGCGGGCAGCTTATGTATCGACAGCAGCACCATTGATCCGCAAACCATTCAGGAGGTTGCTGCAGCAGCTCAGGCCAAGCAGATTCGCGTCTGTGATGCACCGGTATCCGGCGGTACTTTAGGTGCCAAAGATGGCACTTTAACCTTTATGGTCGGCGCAGATGATGCCACCTTTGAGGCCGTTAAACCTGTTCTCAGCTGTATGGGCAAAAATCTGGTGCATTGTGGCGCTGTAGGAACAGGACAGGTCGCAAAAATCTGCAATAACCTGATTCTGGGGATTTCCATGACTGCGGTTGCAGAAGGGATGGCACTCGGGGCTAAACTGGGCATTGATCCACAGGCCTTGGCTGGCGTGATTAACAGTTCCACCGGACGCTGCTGGAGTTCGGAAATTTATAATCCGTGGCCCGATATTTGTGTCAATGCGCCGTCATCGCGGGGTTATACCGACGGTTTTGCCGCACAACTGATGCTCAAAGATTTGGGCTTGGCCGTGGATGCTGCGCAACAGGTGGATCAGCCGGTGGTTCTGGGCAGCATGGTACAAAAACTCTATCAACAACTGTGTCAGGAAGGTGATGCCCATCTGGACTTCTCCAGCATCATGCATCAATACACCACGCCACCTGCTTAAAACTTAAAAGATTAGATGGAGCAAGGATTCGCTTCAATAATTACACCTTGTCAGTAATAACGATAAATTCAGGCTGAGGTTTAACATGTTAGATTATCAAACAACGGTTCAAGACTTTGATTTAAACACGGTTGCAAGCCAGTATCTCTCCGGTTCAATGCAGGCAGTAAATGCCTGTTATGAATGCTGTGACCGTCATGCCAATTCCGATGCCATTGCCTTGTACTGGCATGGTAAAGATGGCCGTAAAGAACAGTATAGCTTTGCCGAACTCAAAAAATATTCCAGCCAGTTTGCCAACTTTTTAAAGTCTCAAGGCATTGGTAAAGGCGACCGCGTTTCCGGATTATTACCACGTACTCCCGAGTTGATCATTACTATTTTGGCAACCTGGCGGATTGGTGCTGTCTATCAACCCTTATTTACGGCCTTTGGTCCCAAAGCCATCGAGCATCGTATTCAGCTGGCGCAAAGCAAGCTGGTGGTGACTGATCTGGCGAATCGGGACAAATTATCCGAGATCAGCAACTGTCCACCGATTGTGACGGTACATGCCGAAACTGAGGCAGAGCGCTATCCGCACGACCTCAGCTTCTGGACGGTATTAAACCGTCAGGCTGAAGCTTGTGAGCTGGAGATCCTGAATGTTGATGATCCATTTTTATTGATGTTTACCTCGGGCACCACTGGACCAGCGAAACCGCTTAAAGTCCCTTTAAAAGCGCTGATTGCTTTTGCAAGCTATATGCAAAATGCCATTGGTCTGACTCCTGAAGATGCTTTCTGGAATATTGCCGATCCCGGCTGGGCCTACGGGTTGTATTACGCGATTACTGGCCCCTTAATACTTGGACACTCGACCTTGTTTTATGAAGGTGGGTTTAATGCGGAAAGTGTCTGCGACATTGTTAAGGAATATGGCATTACCAATCTGGCTGGTGCACCGACCGCTTACCGCATGATGATGGCAGCCGATCCTGCTCAAATGGCAAAACTGCGCGGTAAATTACGTGTCGTCAGCAGTGCGGGTGAACCGTTAAATCCGGAAGTGATCCGCTGGTTTAAAGAGGTGCTGGATGTACCGATTTATGACCATTATGGCCAGACTGAAGTCGGGATGGTGGTGTGTAATCATCATGCCCTGGAACATCCGGTCCGTTCAGGTTCGGCAGGCTTTGCCAGCCCGGGTTACCGAATTGCCGTTGTCGATGAACAGGGTCATGAATTAGCGGCTGACGTCCCGGGAATCTTAGCGGTTGATATCAGCCAATCGCCGATGATGTGGTTCTCTGGCTATGAAGAAAGCCGTAAATCTCCCTTTGTCGGCCACTACTATTTAACCGGTGATACCGCGGAAATCCATGCTGATGGCAGTATGAGCTTCGTTGGACGTAGTGATGATGTCATTACAACGTCAGGCTATCGGGTCGGCCCATTTGATGTAGAAAGTGCCTTGCTGGAACATGATGCCGTGATTGAAGCTGCGGTGATTGGTGTACCTGACCCCGAGCGTACCGAAGTGATTAAAGCCTTTGTGATTCTGGCGAATAATTTTGCAGCTTCGACCCATCTGGAAGAAGAACTCGGTCAATTTGTGAAAAAGCGTTTGTCTGCGCATGCCTATCCACGCCTGATTGAATTCGTGACCGAATTGCCGAAAACCCCAAGCGGTAAAATTCAACGCTTTTTACTCCGGAATCAGGAAATCAACAAACAGCAATCCAAAACTGCATAAGCTCATAAAGCCAATAGATTAAATAAGAAGATTGAAGGAAGCATCGATGCAACTAACGGAAGAGCAAAAACTAATTCAGGATATGGCCAAAAGCTTTGCCCAGGAACAGATTAAACCCTTTGCCGGCGAGTGGGATCAAAAAGGCATCTTTCCCAAAGATGCCTTGGCCCAAATGGGAGAGCTGGGTTTTTTAGGCATGCTGATTCCGGAAGAATGGGGCGGCTCGGGCACAGGCACGCTGGCTTATGTCTTGGCCTTAGAAGAAGTCGCTGCGGCCGATGGCGCAACATCCGCGATTATGAGCGTACATAACTCCGTGGGTTGTGTGCCGATTTTGAAGTTCGGCACGGAAGAGCAAAAGCAGCAATTTTTAAAGCCTTTAGCGCAAGGTGAAATGATTGGTGCCTTTGCCTTAACCGAACCGCATACCGGATCGGATGCTGCTGCCATTAAAACTCGGGCGGTCAAGGATGGCGATCATTACATTCTGAATGGCGCCAAACAGTTCATTACCTCAGGGCACAATGCCGGGATGATTATTGTGTTTGCCGTGACTGATCCAGCTGCGGGCAAAAAAGGCATGAGTGCATTTTTAGTGCCGCGAGACACACCTGGCTATGAAGTCATTCGGGTGGAAGAAAAACTCGGCCTGCATGCTTCGGATACCTGTCAGATTGCCCTAACTGATGTCCGCATTCATGAAAGTTTAAGACTCGGTGCCGAAGGCGAAGGTTTAAAAATCGCCTTGGCTAATCTGGAAGGTGGTCGGATCGGCATTGCCGCACAGGCGGTTGGCTTGGCACGTGCCGCATTGGAAGAAGCCACTGTTTATGCGCACGACCGCGTGGCTTTTGGCAAACCTATTTTTGAACAGCAGGCGATTTCTTTCAGGTTGGCCAGTATGGCGACTGAAATTGAAGCAGCACGGCAACTGGTCCATTTTGCAGCACGCAAGAAAGAAGCCGGTGAAACCTGTTTAACTGAAGCCTCCATGGCCAAGCTATTTGCTTCGGAAATGGCGGAACGTGTCTGCTCCAAAGCGCTGCAGATTTTTGGCGGCTACGGTTATCTGAAAGATTTTCCGATTGAGCGGATTTATCGCGATGCGCGGATTTGTCAGATTTATGAAGGCACCAGCGATATTCAGCGCCTGGTGATTGCACGCAGCCTCTAATTTTAAAAGGACTTATTTCATGCAATGGCAAACGATTTTATTAGAACAACGTAATGGTGTCGGCCTAATTACTTTAAACCGCCCACAAGCGTTAAATGCACTGAATAACCAGCTGATTGTTGAAGTCAATCAGGCACTGGATCAGCTGGAAAAAGATCCGGCAATTGGCTGTATTGTGATTACCGGTTCGGAAAAAGCCTTTGCCGCTGGTGCCGATATTAAAGAAATGGCAGATCTGAATTTTCCGCAAATTTATCTGGATGATTTTTTCAGTCTGGCCGATCGAATTGCGCAGCGTCGTAAACCTTTAATTGCCGCAGTGAGTGGTTATGCTTTGGGTGGTGGTTGCGAACTGGCTTTAATGTGCGACTTTATTTACTGCGCTGATAATGCAAAATTTGGTCTGCCTGAAGTGACCTTAGGCGTGTTGCCCGGCATTGGCGGGACCCAGCGTTTAACCTTGGCGATTGGTAAGGCCAAAGCCATGGAAATGTGCCTGACTGCACGGCAGATGGGGGCGCAGGAAGCGGAACAAAGTGGTTTGGTGGCTCGGGTTTTTGCCAAGGAAGAATTGCTGGAACAAACCCTGCAAGCTGCCGAGAAAATTGCTGAAAAGTCGCTTACTGCCGTGATGATGATTAAAGAATCAATTAATCGGGCCTTTGAAGTGAGCCTGGCTGAAGGCCTGCGCTTTGAACGCCGGGTTTTCCATTCGATTTTTGCCGGTTCCGATCAAAAAGAAGGCATGCAGGCCTTTGTAGAAAAACGCCCAGCCAAATTTACCCATCAATAAAACAAAAATAGGAAAATAAAATGAGTGATGAAAATAATTTAGCGATACGGGTCGCAGGAAGTCTGGGCATTATCAGCCTGGACCGCACCAGCCATTTAAATGCCTTAACCCTGCCGATGATTCAAGGCATTCAGGCGCAATTAGAGCAGTGGCACCATGATCCAAAAGTGCAAGCCATCCTGATCAATTCCAACAGTCCCAAGGCGTTCTGTGCCGGAGGCGATATCCGATATCTGTACGACAGCTATCAGGCAGGCAATACCCAATATCAGGATTTTTTTGCCACTGAATATAAGATGCTGAGCACCTTGCGTAATTTTCCAAAGGCTGTGATCGTGATGATGGATGGCTATGTACTGGGTGGAGGCTTTGGACTGGCTCAAGCCTGTCATATCAAAGTTACGAGTGAAAAATCACGTTTTGCCATGCCCGAAACTGCGATTGGTTTTTTCCCGGATGTCGGTGCAACACATTTTTTGTCCCGACTAGATGAAGTCGGTGTCTATATGGCTTTGACCGGGGAACAGATCAGCAGCAGTGATGCGCTATATCTGGATCTGGTGGATTATCATGTGCCGAGTGAGCGTTTTGCTGAACTGGAAGCGGCATTGATTGCAGCGCCGGTATTAAACTCGCTTGAGATTCAAAAGATCATTAGTTCCTATATTACGCATCCGGTAGAAAGTGAGCTACAAAAACGTGCAGATCTGATTAATCAGCATTTCGGCTATCCAAACCTCGAGGAGATTGAACAGAGTCTTGCTCATACAAGTAATTCAACTGATCAGGACTGGGCCAATAAAATGCTGGCAATTTTGCAGCAACGTCCGGTCATGGCCAAGCAAACCAGCTTGAAGTTACAGCAAGCTGGACAGAATTTGTCGCTAGAAAAATGCATGCAGTTAGAACGCGACTTGCAAGATGTCTGGTTAGAGCAGGGCGACTTTATTGAAGGCGTTCGTGCGCTGATTATTGATAAGGACAAAAATCCAAAATGGCGAACTGAGAATGCAAAATTTGAAAAGACCTTGCAAAAGATCTGGCCAGTTTGGACTCAGCAGCGTATCGAAAATATCACTTAAACTTGATGGTAAAAGACCCTCTATAAGTAAATTATAAAGGGTCTTTATAGGTGTCCTATAGCGTCATCAGTATGAATTCTGCTTAGTGGGACGTTTTCTTTTTCTTGCCACCGCCGTCTTGTTTATTGACCGTCGACCAGGCAATACGTTCGGCTTCTTCCTCAGAACGACCACGTTCTTTTTCGCTTTCTTCAATATGTTGGGCCTGCCGTTTCTGTTTATCGGTATAGGCTGATTTGTCACCTCTAGGCATCTTAATATCCTCATCAGGTTTGGCTGAAATTACTATAACAAGAGCTTATTTTTACGAGGGTAAGTATTTGTTGGAATCATTTTATAAAAACAAAATTTTTAAAAAATATGAAAATCTAAAGATTAAATAGATGAAGATAACGGTCAACTAGAACCGCTATCTTCTTTGTCCGATTAGCCGTTAATAATACTGCCGCCATTCACATGAATCACCTGACCTGAAATATAGCTAGCTTCTTCACTGGCCAGAAATAAATACGCCGGTGCTACTTCACTTGGCTGGCCCATGCGGCCCATTGGGGTACTTTTACCAAAATCTTTAAGCTGCTCTTCATCAAAGCTGCTCGGAATGAGTGGTGTCCAGATAGGACCTGGCGCGACTCCATTGACGCGAATGCCCGTTTTATTTTTTAATAAATTGGTGGAAAGGCTTCGGGTAAATGTAGTGATGGCCCCTTTGGTACTGGCATAGTCAATCAGCTGATCATGTCCGTGATAACTGGTAATACTTGTCGTATTGATAATGCTGTCACCTTCTTGCATATGTGGAATCACCGCCTGAGTCAGGTGGAACATCGACAGAATATTCACATTAAATGTTTTATGTAATTGCTCAGGCGAGATATCGCTAATACTTTCTTGCGGGTATTGAACCCCGGCATTATTGACCAGAATATTGATTGTTTTAAATTCCTGAAGGATCTGTTCCACCATTTTCTTGATTTCATCTTGATCTTGTAAATCACATTGAATCAGCAGACAACGGCGGCCTTCATCTTCCACCATTTTTTTGGTGTCCCGTGCATCCTGATCTTCATCCAGATAGCAAATGGCGATATCTGCACCTTCGCGGGCAAATAAGACCGATACAGAGCGGCCAATTCCGCTATCACCACCAGTAATCAAGGCAACTTTACCTTTTAATTTTTCGCTGCCTTTATAATGCGGTTTAATAATTTCCGGTGCAGGGTCCATTTTGGTTTGTACACCCGGTTGATGGTCTTGTGTTTCAGTTGAAGCTGGGGTTTCAGGATAATGATTCATATCTTTTCCAATTCCAATGATTGTGGCCATATAAGAAAAAATATATTAGAAGCTTTTAGGCAAAATGAGGCTGGACTCAACATTTCATAACAGAATGTATTCGAGATTTATCAATTATTCGTTGAAACGGATCAGGTTGAGTAATCAGAGCAGAAAAAGCTGATGAAACAGCTTCTGGCTACACTTAAATAGCTAAGGTGGTCTTGAAAGGTGAAATTTGATTAGGAAAGGTGAGGTATCAACGGAGATTTAAAATCTAGACATAGATAAGCATCTTTTTCTGGGAATATATAAGAAAAATGGAGAGTTTTTTAACTCTCCATGTATTCATTCTGATGTATTTGAAAAATTTCTATAGAAATAAATTAAAGATTATCACTTAAATTAATTCTAGCCTGTGCTGCCTTTTCCTTTTTGGCTGAGGTTTTACCCCAATTGAATTTTTGTGCGCAAATGCCTAAGCCCACAATAAATAATGCAAGCACACTGGTATAAACCACTTCTTTAAAATAGGTTCCTTCAATAATCATGGTAATTAAAGCACCGACAATAAAGATAATGACCAGATAAGTTAACCATGGGAATAACCACATCTTGAATGGAATATTTTGCCCTTCAGCTTCCAGTTTTTTGCGTAACTTAAGCTGAGAAATGGCAATCGCCAGATAGACATATAAAGATACGGTACCCGTCGCTAACATCAAGACATCATAAATATTCATACTTTCGGTGGCGGTCAGATAGATCGCCACGAAAGAAAACAGGCTTGAAAAGATCACACCTACCCATGGGCTGTTATTACGGTTGGTTAAACCAAAACTCTTTGGTGCATCTCCACGTTTCGAGAGGGAATAGACCATGCGTGAACAGGTATAAAGTGCGGAGTTAAAGCAGCTACATACCGAGGTGAGCACGACAAAATTAACAATATGGCGCGCTTCCGGAATACCGAGTGCGGTAAGGGCCACGCTATACGTACCCCAAGTCGGATCTTTCAATAAAGGATTATTGTGCGGAATCAGGCAAACCGTAATCAACATTGAACCGACATAGAATAAAATGATACGCCATACAATTGAATTAGCGGCCTTACGAATTTCCTTGGCTGGATCTTTGGTTTCAGCTGCTGCTACGGTGACAATCTCTGCTCCCATATAAGCAAACATTACACCCAATAAGGCCGTGATCACCGATGAAAACCCATTGGGCATAAAGCCTTGAGCGGTTAGATGAGTTGTACCACCGAGCATAGAGGCATCGCCCCAAGGCCACAGGTGCATCACGGCCAAACTACCAAACACCAGAAACATTACAATGGCAATAACTTTGATCAGGGCAAACCAGAACTCGAATTCACCAAAGTTTTTTACGTCACGGAGATTAATCCAGACCAGTGCTACAGTGACCAGAAGCATATAGCCCCAGATCGGGATAAATGGAAACCAGCTATTTAGGATTTTCCCGGCAACAAAGGCTTCCCAGCCCATGAGCAACGTCCAGAAAGACCAGTATAACCAGCCGATAGAAAATCCAGCCCAGCGCCCGATTCCACGATCCGCATAGGTTGAAAATGAACCACTGTCGGGATTCAGTACCGCCATTTCTCCCAGCATACGCATGATGAGTAAAACTAATATTCCACCTAGAGTATAGGCAATGAGTGCAGCCGGTCCTGCAGAATAGATGACATTACCGGAGCCGACAAAGAGTGCTCCACCAATGACACCGGCAATTGAAATCATGGTGAGATGGCGTGATTTAAGTCCGTTTTTTAAGCCGTTTGATGATTCGGAATTGGAGAAATGTTGATGTTCTGCCATATAATTTCCCTTAATATCAATAGCGTAGCGGCAATAAAATTCCTTATTTGGCTTACGCTATCTTATCCTTTGAAACTGTAACCGAATTCATCAGTGCTTGACCAATATTAAGTTAATCTTAATAAAATAAATCCTTGTAGCCCTATAGACAGGATCACACTTTGATTAAAGTACGGTTACATGCTGTTCATGTATGCGGTTAATTTCTCTTTTTTGTTATAAAGTGACGAGAGCCATTTTTGAGCAATTCAAAGGAGCCAATTGGCTTAAGAGATAAAAAATATAAGCAGGCCATATTTACAGAAAAATAAAGCCTACCTAAAATATCAGGCTAACAGCAGCTTTTACTTTTCTCTTAAAAATAAATAAAAGCTTTTTGATTTTAAAAATATAATTGTATTGATCCTTAAGTTTTTACTAAGTTAAAGTGCGGATCCCATGCTCGCGCAAGCACTTTAACAATATCCCGAAAGCCACCAGAATTTCCTGTTCACTCACACAGGCAAAGCCCAGTAATAATCCTTTCTGCCGGGTGGAATAATGTTTGGTATAGTATTGCGATAAGGCTCTGACCTTGATTCCCAGTTCAAGCGCTTTGGATGCAATCAAGACATCATCACTGCTGCTCGGCAATTTTAAAATCAGATGCAAACCGGCGGCGGTATTGTATTCATGCAGAAAATCTTCACCTAAATGTCGGCGAATCAGGTCAATTAAAAAAGCGTGGCGTTTGCCATACAATAAACGCATCCGTCGGATATGCGCCTCATAATGTCCTTCACGGATAAATTCAGCCAGTGTTTGCTGATCGATTAAGTGACCACCACGATAAAGTTCCGAGGCCACAATTCGCAACGAAGAAAACAGCTGTTTTGGTACCACTAAATAGCCAATGCGCAGAGCCGGATAAATGGTCTTACTAAACGTCCCCATATAAATCACCGGAGAATCCGGCTCCAAACCTTGTAAAGAAGGATAGGGCTGGCCCGAGAACCTGAACTCACTGTCATAATCATCTTCAACAATCCAGCTATTGTGTTGGCGTGCGAGTGCAATTAACTGTTTGCGCCGTTCCAAACTTAAATGTGAACCTAAGGGATATTGATGCGAAGGCGTCACAAAAATCAGCTTAGGCGGTTTCTTGGGATGCAGATCGGGAATAATCCCTTCCTGATCGACCGGTAAGGAACGCAGATTGACGCCATTAATTCGTAAAATATTACGCGCGCCCCAATAGGCCGGATCTTCGATCCAGACTTCATCGCCTATGTCGCTTAACGTACGCGATACCAGGTCAATCGCCTGATGGGTGCCTTCGGTAATAATGATCTGATCAGCATCGCACTGGACTGAACGGGCAATTTTCAGATATTCTGCCAGCTCCTGACGCAGTTCCAGAGAGCCACCGGCATTACTGTAAATCAGGTTGTTGACTTGAGGTTCACGGCTCAAACGCGTCTGGATTTTGCTGAAAATATGATGCGGAAATTCGGTCACATCGGGTGCGCCCGGTACAAAGGCTCCCCATTGATAAGGCGAAGCTGCTGAATAGCCGAGTAAGTAAGAACCGCGTTGCGACAGATTATAATTTTGCTGCGCTTTTTTTTCCGCAACCGCAGGAGAGCTTTGTTCTACCTTCACCAAAAAGGATTCAGGTAATTTCTCTACCACCCAGGTACCTTGGCCGGTACGCGCATCAACATAACCTTGTGCCTGTAACTGTTCATAGGCATTTAAAACCGTATTACGTGATACCTGAATTTCTTTGGCCAGATCACGCGATGCAGGCAAGCGGGTTTTGGGAGCCAATACGCTATCAATAATCGCGTTACGCAAGCAGCGGAACAGTCGCATCTGTAATGTTCCTGTGACATCTTGCTGCAATCGCTGCAGTAAATAATCTCCAAGCAAGCTACGCAATTGGCTCTCTCCTACAAATTTGAAATGGCTCTCGTGAGAGCGGTATTGCTAGGTGCAAAATAGTCTGATCAGGCAGTCATTGTAAAGTGTCTTGTATGCGTTTTGATCATGTACCTGCGGCTTGAATGCGAGCATACAGGCGGGCAGGCAATATACACAGATACCGATTAAAACTAAAGCGAAAAATCCAGACACTGATTTTGTTTGGAGCTCGCTGAACTAAGACCTGAATCAAGCAATGATTGCCATAACAGCCGAATAGAGATGTGTTGCAGCCGCCAGGACATACGACTGCATATAACAAAAGGATCATAGAATGAACATGATGATGAAAGGATTGACCTACACCGAGCAAGGTACAACGGCCTGGAACAATTATCTTAAGCAACTGGATAAAGTAGCGCCTTATCTGGGTGAGCTGAGTGAACGACTGGACATGCTGCGACGCCCAAAGCGCAGTTTGATTGTCGATGTTCCGGTCATCATGGATGATGGTACGGTTCAGCATTTTGAAGGCTATCGTGTTCAGCACAATTTAACTCGCGGTCCAGGCAAAGGCGGCGTGCGTTTTCATCCAGATGTCAATTTAGATGAGGTGATGGCTCTGTCGGCCTGGATGACGATCAAATGTGCTGCTCTAAATTTACCTTTTGGCGGTGCCAAAGGCGGTGTGCGAGTTGATCCGAGCCAGCTTTCCAAGCGCGAACTGGAACGCTTGACCCGACGTTATACGGCAGAAATCAATTTAATTATTGGGCCGCAAAAAGATATTCCGGCACCGGATGTAGGAACCAATCCGCAAATCATGGCCTGGATGATGGACACCTTTTCCATGAATGCGGGTTCTACGATTACCGGTGTAGTGACCGGAAAGCCGGTGCATTTAGGGGGTTCTTTAGGCCGTAGTAAAGCCACAGGCCGTGGTGTGTTTATTAGCGGTCGTGAAGTTGCCCAGCAAATTGGTCTGGATTTAAAAAATGCCCGGGTCTGTGTACAGGGTTTCGGTAATGTCGGTAGTGAAGCTGCGCTGCTTTTCCAGGAAAATGGCAGCAAAGTGATCTGTGTTCAGGACCATTCTGCCACTCTGTATCAGGAACAGGGAATTGATATTAAAAAGCTGCTTGAATACTCAAATACCCACCATAAAATTCAGGGATTTTCTACCAACGATGAAATTTCTGCATCAGCTTTCTGGACCATTCCCGCCGAAGTCTTTATTCCGGCAGCGCTGGAAGGTGTGATTAATACTCAGGTCGCGCAAAATATTCAGACCAAAATGATTCTAGAAGGTGCCAATGGTCCAACATTGACTGAGGCCGATGAAATTCTGAGTGAGCGTCATATTACCGTGGTGCCAGACGTAATCTGCAATGCGGGTGGCGTGACGGTCAGCTATTTTGAATGGGTTCAGGATTTGGCCAGCTACTTCTGGACCGAGGAAGAGATTAACCAGCGTATGGATGCCAGCATGAAAAATGCGGTACAGGATGTATGGCAAAAAGCAGTTCAGGCCGGATGTTCTTTGCGTACAGCCGCTTATATTCTGGCTTGTGAACGTATTTTAATGGCACGTCAGGAACGAGGGATCTATCCGGGTTAAGCGAAGTTTTTGCAACATGGATTAATTGATTAAACCGACTGGATTTAGTTGATTATTACCCATCCTAAATTTTTGCAATGGATTTTTAAATTGGCTTCTTTATTCAAAAAGGAGCCAATTTTTAGTACAAATATAAATAATTGTTTATGAATAAAATAATTTTATATTTTGACTATTTTACTCGTTTTAAATAGATCAATTGGCTCCTTCTATCTGCTGCAAAGTGGCTCTCGTCTCATACGCATAAAAGCGCAAAATGAACCATATCAGCCAGTCTTTGGCAAATTTCTATCCCAAGATCCGGATAGCAAAATTTACAACGTATGAATCAAGAATGAGGATACAAAATGGACAGTAAACACTCAGCACTGAATGCACGTAAACAGCAGGCGACACCACGTGGTGTTGGGGTCATGTGTCAATGGTACGCAGAGAAAGCAGAAAACTCGACCATTTGGGATGCAGAAGGCAATCAATATATCGACTTTGCGGGCGGGATCGCCGTACTGAATACTGGCCATCGTCACCCTAAAATTATTGCTGCGGTCACTGAACAATTAACCAAATTTACCCATACGGCTTATCAGGTTGTACCATACGAGAGTTACGTTGCTCTGGCAGAACGTATCAATGCACGCGCTCCCATCCAAGGTGCTGCAAAAACCTCATTCTTTTCGACTGGTGCTGAAGCTGTCGAAAATGCAGTTAAAATTGCCCGTGCCCATACTGGCCGTCATGGCATTGTGACTTTTGGTAATGGTTTTCATGGCCGTTCATTTATGACGATGGCCATGACCGGTAAAACTGCACCTTATAAACGCGACTTTGGGGTGATGCCTGGTGGTGTTTTCCATGCCCGTTACCCGGTGGAATCCAAAGGCATTAGCGTAGATGATGCAATGCAAAGCATTGAAGACATTTTCGCAGAAGATATTGCTGCGCATGACGTAGCAGCAATTGTGCTTGAGCCTGTACAAGGCGAAGGCGGATTTAATGTGGTGCCTGCAGAATTCCTGAAACGCTTGCGTGTGCTATGCGATCAAAACGGCATTTTACTGATTGCTGATGAAGTACAGTCTGGTTTTGCGCGTACAGGTAAACTGTTTGCGATGGATTATTATGAGACCAAGCCAGATCTGATTACGATGGCAAAGAGTCTGGGCGGCGGTTTCCCGATTTCAGGCGTTGTGGGTCGTGCTGAAGTGATGGATGCACCAAATCCGGGTGGATTGGGCGGTACTTATGCCGGTAACCCGGTTGCTGTTGCGGCTGCCCATGCGGTACTGGATATCATTGAAGAAGAAGGTCTTTGTGAAAGAGCGAATGATCTAGGCGCAGAACTGGTTGATGTTTTACATGAACTGAAAATGTCTTCTAGCATGGTCAAAGATATTCGTGCACTGGGCTCAATGGTGGCGGTTGAGCTGGAAACTGCGGAACAGGCAAAAGCTGTACAAAACCATGCCATGCAAAATGGTCTGTTAATCCTGACCTGCGGTCGTTATGGTAATGTAATCCGTTTCCTATACCCGCTCACGATTCCGGCAGAACAGTTCCGTGCGGGATTGGCTATCTTGAAACAAGGGTTTGCAATGTCTGTTGCAGCCTAATGAAAGAGTAATGATCATGCTTCAAGCGCAATATAGAGATTTATTACAGCATCCTGATATCAGCTTCGATCAGCCTGCCACGGGTGAATATATTGAAGTCAACGATGCAGCAACCCAAGCCACTTTGGCCTGGGTAAAATCCCATGACCGGACATCTGTAGAACAGCTGATAGCTCGTTCTCAGCAAGCCCAAAAAGCCTGGAAAACCAAGACAGCCCTCGAACGTGCGGATGTGCTTTGGGCCTGGTTCAATCTGATGCAGGAACATAAAGAATCTTTGGCTCAGATTCTGACTGCTGAACAGGGTAAGCCACTGGCTGAGGCGCGTGGTGAAATTGGTTATGCCGCTTCCTTTATCCGCTGGTTTGCCGAGCAGGCGCGCCGTATTGATGGTGACGTGTTGACGCCAACGCTTGCCCATCAACGTTTATTGGTCATTAAACAGGCGATTGGGGTAACAGCTGCGATCACACCGTGGAATTTTCCGGCGGCGATGATTACCCGTAAAGCCGCGCCAGCTCTGGCTGCTGGCTGCTCAATGCTGGTTAAACCGGCTGAACAAACGCCTTTAACCGCCTATGCGCTTGAGGTTTTGGCCTTGCGCGCAGGTTTACCACAAGATGTATTGCTGCATGTCAGTGGTGATGCAGTTGAAGTGGGGCAGGTCTTATGTGAAAGCGAAACCGTGAAAAAGTTAAGCTTTACCGGTTCGACTCAAGTCGGCCGTATCCTGATGCAGCAGTGTGCGCCCACCATCAAAAAACTGTCTTTAGAACTTGGTGGCAATGCACCGGTTCTGGTTTTTGATGACGCCAATATTGAACAGGCTGTACAGGGCATCATGGCCAGTAAATTCCGGAACAGTGGACAGACCTGTGTTTGTGCGAACCGGATTTATGTACAAGATGGTATTTATGATGCACTGGTAGAAAAACTGGTGGCTGCCGTTGCCAAGCTGAAAGTGGGTGATGGCCGTGATGAAGCCTCTACTCAGGGTCCATTAATTGATGAGGCTGCGATTGAAAAAGTGCAGTCACATATTGCCGATGCATTGAGCAAAGGTGCACAGGTGAAAACCGGTGGACAGCGTTCAAATCTGGGCGGTACATTCTTCGAACCTACGCTTTTGACTGAAGTTACCCAGCAGATGCGTGTGGCAAAAGAAGAAACTTTTGGACCGTTGGCGCCGTTATTCCGTTTCAAGACTGAAGAAGAAGCAATTCAGATGGCGAACGATACAGAATTCGGTCTGGCTACCTATGTATTTACCCAAAGTACAGCACGTCAGTGGCGTGTAGGTGAAGCCTTAGAATACGGTATGGTGGGAATTAATACCGGAGCCATCTCTAATGAGGTTGCGCCATTTGGTGGAGTCAAGCAATCAGGGTTAGGCCGTGAAGGGTCTAAATTCGGTATGGATGAATACCTTGAAATGAAATATCTCTGTGTTGATATTTCTTCATAATGATGTTTAAAAAGTAAACTTATTCATTAAAAAACTGATGAGAAAATATCAGCCTCCAGTGAATCCCGTGTTTAATTTAAACCGGGATTCCTGCGATGGAGCAAGGACTCAATAAACAGATTGGAGCAGGGCATATTTTCAGTTGTTAAGTCATTCTTCTTCTCTAAAATTCCCCTAAATATCAATTAAAGCATCAGATTATCATCAGGATTTAACCCTGATTTCTAACTTTAAACCAAAAGCATCCAGTAATTTCTGCATAGACTTGAGTGTTGGATTGCCTTCAGGTTGTTCCATTTTCTGTAGAGTCTGGGGAGCAATCTTGGTAATTTTAGCCATATCGTTGAGTGTGAGGTGCAACTCGGTACGAATGAAGCGAGCAACCTGATGAAAAGGCCAGTCAGGATTGTTACTGACGGTTTCAAGTACAGACAATCTCTTTTGCATCTGTTGAATCGGAGTCAGTGGCTTGAAGCGTTTATCCATAATTCAGCTCCTCCAATTGTTGGCAAATATTATCAATTCGATACTGGCTATTTTCCAGAATTTCAGGTGCCAATTGCAGATACTGCATGTGCTCGAGTAATCCCTGATAAAGTGGTAATTGTTCGATTAACACCGCTTTGATTTCTTTTGGATCAATCATCGTGCTTTCGGCGATCTGTTCAATGACTGAATGCCAAATTGGCATACCACCATGATCATCTCGCTCCCAACGCGTAGTTCGGGCAATACCATCTGGATGTAGCCACATCGGCGCAAAATCAAATAATGGGGTTAGTCGAATGATTCCATTATTGAAACGTTGAATCGCTGTATTACGGGTATGATTGTCCTTATTGCCTAAAGCGACATTGGCAAGATCACGCTTCAAATATTCAAAGATTTCCTGTTTTGGTTCAGTACAGCATTGCATCAACAGGCTACAGATCTGGTTATGGGTCATTCTTACCCCAAAACCGGCTTTTCCTCCCAGAGAAGCAATACTTTCCTGGGCAATTCTTTCAACCTTCCCATCGCTGACCTTACGGTCGAATCGGGGAATGAATAAAGTCTTGCCATGCAGCTCCAGTTCCTGATGAACACGAAGTCCCAGATACTGGGCAATTTTCATATATAAGGCTTCGTGCATCAAAATTTTATCTAAATTCTGATCACTGCCACGGCTAAATTTCACCAGCCAATGCTGCTTGACCTGATGATCTGTCAGCGTGTGATCCAGATAGAACAGGTCATCGTGACCTTGAGTCAGCAGTAATTTTGGCCACTCGCCCTGAATTCCAGAAGAACCGGCAATAAAAAGTCCATAAGAGGCTAAGGATTCAATAAATTTTTCTTGACGTTCTACGACTTGGTCTAGACTAAAGCCATGATTCTGCTGAACAGGAAACTGCCCCTGTAGCCATTCATAAGCCTCTTTCACCCGTAAGTTGCCAATCGGATTGCCTGCACCCGCTTTTAAAAGCGCCCAGTCTGCTTGTTCTTGGGTATTTTCAGAAAAATTAAGCTGACGTAATAATTCTTTACGGCCATAACCCTGAGGTAACAAATCCATCAGGAAGGCTGGCCAGGTAGATTGAAGCGTATTTTGCACATTCACCGGTAAATGATAGGCAAGCGCATGCCCATCACTTAAATCCATATAAGAAATAGCGTATTCAAACAAATATGATGTTCGCGTGGCTGCTTGCCATCCAGTCTGTTGTTGACCGACAATCTCAACAATAGCGCAATCAAGCCATTCATCTTCCTGATAAATCTGCAGTGTGCAATATTGATCCATAATTTTATTAAAATAGTAAAATAAAGTGATTTTATTTATTATATACCTATTTTAATAAAAAACTAATTTTATCTTCTTAAAGTTCTTTATCGTTCTAAAAGTCCTTATCTTCACCAGAATACAAGGCTTATGAGGATATATAACAAGATGTATCCTGTTAGAAATCACGATATAACCCAATTGATTTTTAAATATCAGAGCATCTCTAACCCTTACTACCTATAATCGCTTTTTCACTTGAATGAACTTTTAAGCAGCAAATAAAGGACTAAATCCCCGTTTGCGTAGTAATTTTCGGTACATACTCGAGCTTCGATCTGCCGGAAAATGCGCTTCTAAAGATAAGTCCAAAGGTAAATATTCAGGTTTCTGATTTTCTACAATTAAACGATCTTCTTCGAAAATTTTCATATTAAAGGCATAGGCATCTTCAACCGGTAAATCTTTATCATAATTGCGGCAAATAGGTGCAAAAAGTCGTGTTGAACGCGCAGTCATGGGTGAAGCCGCATTCATGATGACCTGCTTGGCATCATTCGGAAAATGAATCGTAAGTGTTGCAGTAAAGGGTAGGCTCACTTCGAAATGACGTAACCATTTAAAATCTTCCTGACCACGCTGCTCGGTTCCGATCGGATAACGTCCCACACTGCTGATATAATCTGCATTAAAACCGACCTCCGTTTCTGTCGTACTATACTCAGGGACTTCTACATCGTCCGGATCGCCAAAAGTATCTGGATGCACCCAGGCAAAATGTGCCACATCAATAAAACCTTCGAGTTGTCTTCCTGCAAAACATTGAATGTCTATCTGAGGACAGACCAGTTGCTGATACTCAGCATCATCCCAAAAAGGCATATGGGGAATATGAGGTTCTGCATCTTTTGTAGTGCTTAATGAACACCAGATCAGACCATACTTTTCTACCGCAGCATAAGTTTTCAAATGGAAGCGCTCCGATATTTTATGCTGAGGATGTGCAGGAATACGGTTGCATTTACCTGCACTGCCAAAGCGTAAACCGTGGTAACGACACACCACACCTTGGCCGTCATTTTTCCCCAAGCTTAAAGGTACACCGCGATGCGGACAGGCATCTTTCGCTACCACTAACTCACCATTCATTTTATAAATCACCAGAGGCATATCCAGCAGCATGCTACTTGTTGGCTGGTCTGTAATATCACGCGCAAGTGCAATCGGATACCAGTACTGAGCCAAGAGGTGCCAGTCATGTTCCTCGAATGTCATATGGACGGGTAAGTCGGGACTAAACGTGGCGATATTTGTATTCATAATGGGTTCTGTGTCGTGACCTTTAGCTGGACTATAAAACAGCAAGGTGTTCTATGAAATTTCAATTAACAGGACATAGGATTGCGTAAATCAGAACACTGACCAGCGATTGAAAACAAAATAAGCGTCTTTCCAGTTTTTTATGTTCAACCACGCAAATATTGAGATGTGAGATATTTCTAAGCTTAAATCTTCCTAAAAATAATCTTTTTAAGCCTATTTTCGCGCTGTCGATGCTCTACTTTGGCGCACAAATTGCTTATCACGCGTATAGACCATTGATCATTTACTCAGAATCGACAAGGAATTAATGTGACGACTAGTTACTTACGCGGACAAGAACTTATCGACAGTATTCGCAATGCACCTTATTCGCGTAACCTGATTGGTTATCATGGCGAACCACCAAAAGTGCAATGGCCAAACGGCGCGCGTGTCGCGGTACAGTTTGTACTGAATTATGAAGAAGGTGGGGAAAACCACATTGAACATGGTGATGCCGGTTCAGAACAGTTTTTATCTGAAATCATTAGTGCCGCCAGCTTTCCAGACAAACATATGTCGATGGATTCGATGTACGAATATGGTTCACGTGCAGGCTTCTGGCGCATTCATCAGGAGTTCCAGAAACGTGGTTTGCAAATGACCATCTTTGGAGTCGGCATGGCCTTAATACGTAATCCTTATGTGGTCGAGGCAATTAAAGCAGCTCATTATGATGTGGTTTCACACGGACAGCGCTGGCTACATTATCAGGACATGCCGCTTGAACTCGAACGCCAATATATGGATCAGGCGATCAGTGTTCTGGAAAGCCTGTTTGATGAGGCACCGATCGGCTGGTATACCGGTCGGGACAGTCCGAATACCCGTCAACTTCTGGCTGAATTTCCTCAAATCAAATATGACGCTGATTACTATGGGGATGACTTGCCATTTTGGAGCACCTTGACCAATCAGGTGGGGGAAACACGTCCACATTTGATTATTCCTTATAGCCTGGATAGCAATGACATGAAATTCAGTTCACCTGGCGGTTTTAATAGTGGGGAACAGTTTTATCAATATCTCAAAGATGCTTTTGATGTGCTCTATGCCGAAGGTGAAACTGCGCCAAAAATGCTGTCGATTGGCATGCACTGCCGTATTTTAGGACGGCCGGGACGTTTTAAAGCCCTGCAAAAGTTTCTGGACTACATTCAAAATCATGACAAAGTGTGGATTTGCCGCCGTGGGGATATTGCCGAGCACTGGTATCAACATCATGCGCCATAATCATAAAATATATTGGAAAAGATCAGTTTAATGCTCTTTTTTGAGTCATGTAGTTTATGAAAATCATAAAAATTCAGCTTTGGCACTGTTATTGCAAAACCAGTTTTAAATAACCAAGCAATATAATCAGGCGATTGAAGAGTGCAACTTGTTGAATTTAATCAAGCATCAGCAGAAGATGCGAAGACCTTTTTAAAGCACTGTGTGCAAATACCCAGCTGGTCGACCGAGCTTGCCGCAAAACGTCCTTATGCATCGCTTGAGGATATTTTGAATGCAGCGCAACAACAAGCGGCGACCTGGAGTTGGGATGAGATTAAAACTGCACTGGATAATCATCCCCGTATAGGTGAAAAACAGGCACAGGCTGAATTAAGTGAAATAGAAAAAGACTTTTCCCATCGTGAACAATCCGGTATTACAGCAGATAAAGATACCCAGCTCGCTCTACTTAAAGGCAATCTTGCCTATGAGAAAAAATATGGGTTTATCTTTCTGATCAAAGCCGCTGGATTGAGCAGTGAAGACGTCCTTCAAGCCCTGAACTATCGTTTGCTGAATGATCCAGAGATTGAGAAACGTATTGTCCATCATCAACTGGCAGAAATTGCCTTGTCACGACTGGCTCAGGAGCTTCATGCATGATTAGCACGCATATTTTAGATACACATCTGGGAAAACCTGCGACAGACGTGGTCATTCGACTTTTTGCTGAAGACGGTCGCCTGATTAGGGAAGCAAAAACCAATGCAGACGGCCGCGTCAGTGATTTCGGCATGACCGAGTTTAAAGCGGGTGCCTATAGTCTTGAGTTCTTTACATCTGCCTATTTTGAAAATTCGGGTTTAGAAACTTTTTTTCCTAAAGCAGTTATTCATTTTTATGTGAAAGATGCGTCCCAGCATTTTCATATTCCTTTACTGATCAGCCCATTCGCGTACTCCACATATCGCGGAAGCTGATTTTATATTTAGACTTTGAGGGTGAGAAAAATGACAGAACAAAGTAAAACAATATCACCTGAACATGAATATTTAGGTGCGGGGAAAAGTGCAGCTTATGGTTTGCAACACGTACTGACCATGTATGGTGGAATTATTGCACCACCTTTAATCGTGGGAACAGCAGCCGGCCTAGAAGCTTATCAAATTGGATTATTGATTGCGGCGGCGCTATTTGTCGGTGGTTTAGCCACAATTTTGCAAACCGTTGGGGTGAAATATATCGGTGCAAAACTACCTTTGGTGCAAGGGGTTTCTTTTGCCGGTGTCGCAACGATGGTGGCGATTGTGACTACAGGCGGTGGTTTGCAAGCCGTCTACGGTGCAGTCATTGTCGCATCATTGATCGGTTTTTTCCTCGCACCTTATTTTTCCAAAATTATCCGTTTCTTTCCACCAGTCGTGACCGGTTGCGTCATTACTATCATTGGTTTGTCTTTATTGCCGGTGGCAGTCCGCTGGATGATGGGCGGCAATCCCAAGGCACCAGAATGGGGAAGTGTCGAGAATATTGGTCTGGCATTGATGACCTTGGCTTTAGTAATTTGCCTGAATTTGAGCCGACAGGCCGCTATCCGTCGCTTGTCTATTCTTCTAGCAATTGTTTTAGGTTCAGTACTGGCCTATTTATTCGGTTTTGGTGATTTCTCTAAAGTTGCGAATGGAACATGGATTCAGGTACCCAGCTTCTTCGCCTTTGGACTACCGACTTTTGAGCTCACTGCCATCATTTCCATGCTTATCGTTACGCTAGTGATTATGACCGAAACCACAGCAGATATCATTGCAGTGGGTGAGATTGTAGGTACCAAAGTGGATGCGGATCGTATCTCGAATGGCTTGCGTGCCGATATGTTATCGAGTGCGATGGCACCGGTTTTTGGTTCATTTATGCAAAGTGCTTTTGCGCAAAATGTCGGCTTGGTGGCGATTACCGGAATTAAAAGCCGCTTTGTGGTCGCAGCTGGGGGCATGATTTTAGTCGTGTTGGGTTTACTGCCAATTATGGGACGTTTGATTGCTGCCATTCCTGTACCGGTATTAGGTGGTGCAGGTCTGGTACTTTTTGGAACAGTCGCTGCAAGCGGGATTCGTACCTTGGCTAAAATTGATTATAACGAGCAAAAAAATCTTATCATTGTTGCGACGGCTATTGCAGCCGGCATGATTCCCATTATTGATCATTCCTTTTATGCCAACTTTCCAAAATGGGTGCAAACCTTGTTTCATTCGGGGATTAGCTCAACCTGCTTAATGGCCATTTTACTCAACCTGTTGTTCAATCATCTGAACCTATTTAAAAATAAAAGCACAGCGACTACAGAAATTGTGGCAAAGATTCCACATTAGAAAATTTAAACCAGGATGAAAACAGTCCAGAAAATGGGCTGTTTTTTTTATCAAAAATTAAAAATGTTGGCTTTGTTTTTGCTTAATTCAGAATGTGATTCTTTCATTCCATTGGGGACCCTTATTTATGAAATTCACTCAACTTACTGCTGCAACATTACTTGTATTGGGTGCGGCATCCGCACAGGCAAAACCGATCTGGCAAGACTTCAGTGTCACCGGACTTTATGGAGAAAACTATGAGGTGGTCGATGAGAAACAGGCGACTGCGACCTTTGAATATACGGCAAAAGTAAAATATGCAGATGTCTTCTTCTTCATTGACCGTATGCGCGGCGCAGATGACTTTAAATCAAGTTATTTTGAATTTTCACCACGTTTAAGCTTGGGAGAAGTATCAGGCCAGAAACTTGCCTTTGGTCCGGTCAAGGATGTCTTGGTATCAACGACCTGGGAAGGCGGAGAAGGTTTTGATAACTTCCTCTACGGCGTAGGTTTTGATCTGGATATTCCATATTTCCGTTATGCCAGCATTAATCTTTATCGCGTGAATAATGAGAATATTGATGATGATTACCAGTTGACATTGACCTATGGCGTACCAATTAAACTGGGAACTGAAGAATTCCTGGTGGATGGCTTCCTGGACTGGTCAACAGAAGAGGATGATCATGACAGCGAGATGAACTGGACCACCCAATGGAAATGGAATGTCGGTAAACACATTTCTCCAGAAACCAATTTATATCTGGGAATTGAACATTCTATCTGGAACAACAAATTCGGTATCCCAAATGCCGATGAAAATAATGTCAGTGCTTTAGTGAAATATCACTTCTAGGCAAAGTGATGAAGAAATAAGTTAAAAGCCCTGATAAAAGGGCTTTTTTTAATGCGTTTAAAATACGATCTGGATGTTTTCAGGAAAAGGATGAACATCACAATTTGATCCGCTACCTATACGATCCACTACGACAAACTCGCTGGGTGCTTCAAGGGTCAATAATGGATGATGCCAGGTTCCGGCACGATAATTTATCCCTTGAGAACCATCACTGATAAATACCTGAATCTGACTAATATCGGGCTGTGTATAATCAAGTTCAGGCGCTACAACGATTAAAAATTGCTGGCCGTGCATCGGAATAAAAGCCTGTGATCCTAGAGGATGCCTTTCCAGCATTGAGATTTGAAAAGGAATTGCCGTAGCTTGCATATTTCTAAAAATACTCAGTCCGACCTTGGTGTCACTTTCTACTTCAGCCAGGGCATGATAACGCTCAGTCTGCTGCTCATTGATATGAAAATAATGATTACCCTGACAGGCAATGACTTCTCCAAAAGGCAGAAAACTTTCAGTGCTTAAAGGCTGTATTTTTATACTTTGCATAGACATATCATTGATCACTCAAGCCAATTTTCCCCAGAGACGAATCCGGCTGATGCCACCGTCCGGAATCATGTTGACACGAATATGGGAAATTTTTTCGTGTTGTAAAATTTCATTGATGTAATGATGAATATGATCCATTTGCATAGGTTGGGCTGCTAACAAAAAAGGCCAGAACATGCTTTGTGGAATGAGTTGCTCATCGGTTGCATCCTCAACATAGATGGCTTGAATAGAAACCTCTGCAGGGAAATTTCCCTTAAAATGTGCGGTATCAATTTCAATTTTCTCGATTCGGGCACTGGCGCCTAAAGCCAAAATGCACCAGTCAAATCCTGGAGCACGACGCCGTTTGGTTTCCCAGCCATCGCCCATGTTAATGCCACGTCCCGGATTAATCAGATTGCGTGGATGTCCAAAATGCGCATCGCTATAGGCAACGACACGGCCACCATGTTCTAGTGCCAAAACATCTAGCATTTGATCACTATCTTGCAGATTGATTTTTACCTGACCATAGACCTTAAAACGTGCAATCCCACCGTCAGGATAAATATTCAAACGGACATGGGTAAATATCTGCTTTGCTGAAATCTGAACAATATGATGCTGGCTGGGGCCCAAGAGATTATTTTCTATAATGCTGATCCATTCTGCCTGATCAAGATTTCCATCTGGCGCATAACATGCTTGCACAGCAGCAGAGGCCGGATAATTACCGCTAAAAAAAGTCGTATCAATATCCAGTGCCTGTATTTGACCTGCAACAGCAAGTTTAATGATGGCCCAATCATAGCCCGTGTGGCGCTTGCGACGGGTTTCCCAGCCATCCATCCATTTGCCATGCTCATCAAACTTGTCTTCGATAAAGACCGGTGCCTCAAATTGCAACATGCGTTTTGCTTCAGCAAAAAACTCATCTGAACATTCAAGAATTTCTGCGCCAATTCGGGCATCTGCAAGGTTAGTTAACTGCTGTACTGGAGCAGGCAGATCAAAAATTGGAGCTAATAAGGTCGCCATCTTAAATTTCCATCATTGGTATACGTCACATGAATATGCACTTTTATAAATACAAATTTAGGTCTTCTGCCTTTATAAAAACAGGACATTGAAGGAATTTAAAAGCACAGCGTGTGCCAACTCTTGCTATTTTTTTAGTGCATTTTTTTCAGGATGGCACGTTTTTAGCATTTTAGCTGGCAATGAAGATGAAATAGCCAGGAGGAATAGATGGAGATTGCAATTATTGGGGCAGGCATGGGCGGATTAACCACAGGAATTGCACTAAAAAAGTTCGGACATCGGGTCACCATCTATGAGCAGGCAGAACAGATTTTACCTGTCGGTGCTGCAATTTCCTTGTGGTCAAACGGGGTGAAGTGTTTGAACTATCTGGGCTTAACTGAACAGGTAGCAAAGTTAGGTGGCCAGATGAATGACTTAGCCTATATCGATGGTTTGAATGGCGAGGTCATGACGCAGTTTAGTTTGGCGCCGTTAATTGAAGAAGTCGGTCAACGTCCATATCCGGTATCGCGTGCTGAATTACAAAATATGTTAATGGATGCGTTTGGCCGGCAGGATATTCAGCTCGGTAAAAGAATGGTGTCTATTGAGGATAAGGGGCAACACGTTGAAATCGGTTTTCAGGATGGCAGCACTGTTTCTGCAGCATTATTGATTGGCGCAGATGGTACCCATTCCATGACGCGTCAGTATGTATTGGGCAAACAGGTTGAACGCCGTTATGCTGGCTATGTGAACTGGAACGGACTGGTTGAGATCTCTGAAGATTTAGCGCCCGCACAGCAGTGGACCACGTTTGTCGGTGAAGGCAAACGTGCTTCACTGATGCCTGTGGCAGACCAGCGCTTTTATTTCTTCTTTGATGTGCCATTGCCCGCAGGTCTGGAGAATCAACGTTCGGAATATAAGATCTTATTAAAGCAATATTTCTCTGGCTGGTGCTCCCAGGTTCAATGTCTGATTGACAGTATTGATGAGCAGAAAACCAATCGTGTCGAAATCCATGATATTGAGCCTTTTAACCAGTTTTATAAGGGCCGTGTGGTAATTTTAGGGGATGCGGCACATAGCACCACACCGGATATCGGGCAGGGAGGTTGCCAAGCAATGGAAGATGCGGTCTATCTGGCACGTGCCTTACAAATTAATACGCTAGGTCTGGAAGATGCCCTGAAACGTTATCAGAATAAACGCAATGAACGCGCCAATGAATTGCTGCTACGTGCACGTAAGCGTTGTGATGTCACGCATATGAAAGATGAGCAAATTACCAAAGACTGGTATGCAGACCTACGGAAAGAACAAGGCCCACATATTATGAAAGGCATTATTAGCAATATTGTGGGTAATCCATTGGATTAAGTCTAATTAATAGCATCACATATCGAGAAACCGCGATTTTAGTTATCGCGGTTTTTGTTATTTAGGTATGAAAATACTACAGTTGCTGCACCTTGCTTTTTAAGGTTTCCATTTGTTCAATCATATGTTTAATCATCAACTGGGAAACGCGTGAAATTTGGCGTTTAGGCGCCACACACAAGGCAATGGTCAGCGGATGCAGCCCTTTTTCAGAGATAGGTTTAAAGACCACTTCATCTCGCTCGACATACGGTAAAACATCGAGATAACTAAAAATTCCAATCCCGGAATTCGCCTTAATGAGAGTATTCATCAGGCGGATATCATTCGATTCCGTTTTACGTGCAGGTATAAATTGATGATGTTTATACAATGCCTGTACATAATCATGAATAATCAGGGGTTCGGCCGGAATAAAATGGTTGTCATTCAAGGTATCTGAAAAATAAATCTTTTCTGCTTGAGCAAGAGGATGAGACTTACCCATCACAAAACCTAAAGGCAGTTCCAGAAAATAGAGGACTTCAATATGTTGATGGGATTTTGGATTCAGGATCAGGCCAAAATCCAGATCTGCCTCAATCACTTTTTTGGCTACAATTTCACTGTCTGCAACCCGGATATTAAAATTAATCCAGGGATAATGTTCATACATATATTGCACGGACTGCATGACAAAACCATCATTCAAGGCAGAAATTAAACCAAATTCGATGGTCCCACGCGTAAGCCCCTGAATTTCATCAAAGCGAATCCGGGTTTGCTGGAATTCTTTTTGCCATTTTATAACATCGGCATAGAGTAATTCGCCCGCCAGTGTCAGTTTTAAACCATTGGGCAAGCGCTCAAATAACATAATTCCCAGTTCTTCTTCAGCCAGAGCAATTTGCCGATGTACTGCAGACACGGAAATGAATAATTGATCTGCGGCCTTGCGTAAACTTCCCGTTTTCGCCACCGCGATAAAATATTCTGAAAATCGGGAAAAAGGCGTATTCATCAATTTAGTCAAGCAAGTACCACCGTTTATTTATATCAATATTTGAGATAAACGTGTTTATGCGAGTTTTATGCCAAAGAAGGTAGCTTTAATCGGCAAGTACATTTGTACATGGTTGATGTGTTCTAATTTTAAGAATGAATAGTACGAATCATTCTAATAGACAGAATGACAATAAATTCAGTAATTTCAATCATAAGCAAAGCCAAAATTGCACAGTTCTGTACTGTTCAAGGCCTGTAAAAAGAGACCATCCACAGTAAGAATATAGGTTTGATATGAACGCCATTCCAGTCATCAATTTATTCAACAAACCCTGCTATAGCCAGTTTGATGATCAGGACTGGGAAATTCTGGCTCGTCACTGGTATCCGGTTGCACGGATTCAGGACGTTTCTACCGAACCGCAACAAGTAACCCTGCTTGATGTCAAACTGGCATTGTACAAAACAGAAAGTGGCGATATTCATCTGGTCCGTGATCTCTGTCCACACCGGGGCGTACCCTTAACCAAAGGCTGGGTTTCGGGTGAAAATCTGGTCTGTCCTTATCATGGCTTACACTACAATGGCCAGGGAAAATGTATCAAAATTCCTGCACAACCCGAGCTGACCAACATTTCTGAGCGCTTTTCTCTGACCAAATTTCCAGTAGTGCAAAAATATGGCTTGATCTGGACCAGTATTTTTGGCCGTGACGAAGCAAAAGCCAATTTCCCTGTTTTAGATACCTGGGAGATGCCAGATCATCAGGCAATTTTACCGCCGTTTGTGGATATTGCCGGTTCAAGTGGCCGTCAACTGGAAGGCTTTATTGATGTTGCACATTTTGCCTGGGTTCATCAGGGTTCTTTCGCAGATCCTGAAAATCAGGTTGTACCCAAATACACGACAGCACGTACAGATTACGGCCTGCATACCGAATATGTTAGCAGTGTCAGCAACTATCCACATGGTATGCAAGATCTGGCACCGGAAGGCTTTTTGTGGAAACGTGTATTTGATGTCTATCCACCGTTTTCTGCGGTGCTAACCGTACATTTCCCAGAACAGGGACAATTAAAAATTCTCAATGCCTGTTGTCCGGTCTCACACAATAAAACCCGTTTATTTGTACCACTGACACGCAACTTCGATACCACAGGAGATTTACAGGCGGTATATGACTTCAATGCACAAATTTTTGCCGAAGATCAGGACATGGTAGAAAGCCAAAAACCTGAAGAATTACCGCTCGATATTTCTATGGAAGCGCATTTTGAAGCAGATCGCTCTTCAACGACCTATCGTCGAATCTTAGCCGAGTGGGGATTAAGTAAACGTTATATTGTCTAATATATTTTAAAATTTAAAAATATGGATTAAATTTTAAATAGAAACCCTATATTTCAATATAGTGGTTTTTATTTATATTATTTTTGAATGATCAAAATATTATTTATATGTCCTTATTTCTTAATTAAAATTGATTAATATTTTCAAAATTTGGAAATTAAATAAATCAATCCAGGCAAGCTCCGATTAGAGATTTCCAACCTCCTTCAATGAGGAGAGAAAATAAAAATATCTACAGAACATCATCCTTTCGGCGCATTACAAGCTAAACCCAACTATCAAAAAAACTATTAATCTATTTAAATATTAATAATTTATATCAAAAAAAATTCCACTCCCTCAATGAGTCTCAATACATGATTCTATCATCTACATCTATCTTTGCTCATGAAAAATATGAAGCTTCGATTAAAAAAAGAGTGCACAAATTTAAAGCGTTTTATTTTATCGCACTACTAATAAGCAATAATAAAAATAAATCATTTTATTAAATTAAATTTTATATCAACTACAAGCTTAGTATTTATTACTTTAATCCCATTACTTTTTAATTAAATCATAAAAACAAAAACATTTTATTTTAAAAGCCTGTTTTTATTATTTTTGATAAAAACTGGAATACTTATTGCTAATTATATCTTGAACAGACTGAGCGCATTTGAGTGAAGTCATTTTAAAGCATGTGTTGTATGACACAGAACAACCAAGAGCAGAATAAAATGAAAGAAAAAAATAGCTTCAAAACCGGATTGAAAAAATTGGTAGGGGTGTTAATGGCAAGCGGTATGATGAGCATGGCCGCTGTCGCCAATGTTCAGGCCCAAGATAAAGCCGCATTTGTTTATATTGGCCCAACCAGTGACCATGGCTGGACCTATTCTCATGATCAAGGCAGGATTAAGGCTGAAAAAACCCTCGCAGGAAAATATAAAACCTCTTATATTGAAAATGTCCCTGAAACAGCAGATGCCGAACGTGTGATCCGCAACCTGGCACAACAAGGCAATAAAGTCATTTTTGCGACTTCGTTTGGTTATATGAATGCAATGGAGAAAGTATCCAAGCAATTTCCAAATACCGTATTTATGCATGCAACCGGTTATAAGCAGGGCAAAAATTTAGGGGTATATGATGTCCGCACCTATGAAGGCGCTTATATGCTAGGTGTGGTCGCAGGGCAAAAAACCAAAAATAATGTTTTGGGCGTAGTTGCGTCTTTTCCAATTCCTGAAGTTATCCGTAATATCAATGCCTATACCCTCGGTGCACAAAGTGTAAATCCAAAAATTAAAACCAAAGTCATTTGGGTGAATTCATGGTTTAACCCGGGCAAAGAACGTGATGCAGCCTTGGCATTGATTGCTCAAGGTGCAGATGTGCTGATGCAAAATACCGATTCTCCGGCAGTGGTACAGGCGGCTGAACAAAAAGGTGTCTTTGCTTTTGGCTGGGACTCTGACATGAGCAAATTTGGCCCTAAAGCGCATCTTGCCGCATCGGTTTTACATTGGGAAAAAATTTACACCCCGGTAATGATGCAAGTCAGCAATAAAACCTGGAAACCAAGTGCAATGTGGTACGGCGTGAAACAAAAAGCAGTCGATATTGAAAGCTTTGGTCCTTCCGTGTCGGCAGCCTCTAAAGCAAAAGCGCTCAGCGTACGTGATGGCATTTTAAAAGGCACACTGCATCCATTTACCGGCCCGATTCATAAACAGGATGGTACATTGGTCTTGGCAAAAGGCAAGCGCCTAGATGATGCGGCACTAAGTAAAATGAATTACTACGTGAAGGGCGTAGAGGGTTCATTACCGAAATAAAGCTTTGCCATTTTGCAATTAAAAATCTTTAAACACTTTGATGTACTTTTCTGCATCCATTTGCATGCCTGACAACCATCGATGGATGCTGAATTGCTACGGCATGGAATAGGGCACTGATGATGACCTCTCAACACGATAGATCTGCTCATGCGCAAGAGTTGAATGCACGTTCTTCTTCAGGTGTACCGCGTTTACAGCTCATCAATATCTGTAAAAGTTACAATTCATTGAAAGCGAATGACCAGATACATTTAACCGTTCAACCTGGGCAGATTCATGCCATTTTGGGTGAAAATGGTGCTGGCAAAAGTACGCTGATGAAAATCATTTATGGAGCAACCAAGGCCAATCAGGGACAAATCCTCTGGAACGGTAAAGAAGTTCATATTGATAACCCGTCGATGGCAAGAAAGCTCGGGATTGGCATGGTCTATCAGCATTTTTCTTTGTTTGAGACTTTGACTGTAGTCGAAAATATTTCGCTGGGACTGGATGAAAAGATTCCTTTAAAAGCTCTAAGTCAAAAAATTATTGCAGTTTCAGAACAATATGGTTTACCCATTGATCCACGCCGCGAAGTACATTCTTTATCGGTAGGTGAGCGGCAACGTGTCGAAATTATTCGTTGTCTTTTGCAAAATCCCGCTTTAATCATTTTAGATGAACCCACCTCGGTACTGACGCCACAAGCGGTACGGCAACTGTTTAAAACTTTACGGTTATTGGCCTCCCAAGGCGTTTCAATTTTATATATCAGTCATAAATTACACGAGATCAAAGAGCTCTGTGATGAAGCGACCATCTTACGCAATGGCCGTGTCACCGGAAATGTTAATCCCAAAGACAACAGTACCAGTGATTTAGCACGCTTAATGATTGGCCGTGATTTACCGACCTATGTACGCCCTGAATATACAGGTGAAAAACAGATATTATTCCAGGTTGAGAATCTCAATTACCAGTCCGACGACCCATTTGGTGTGTCGCTGAAAAATATCAATTTAAATATTTTTGCCGGTGAAATTGTAGGAATTGCCGGGATTTCTGGCAATGGGCAAGCAGAATTACTGTCTTTATTGTCGGGGGAAAACAGCCTGAAACATGGCCGGATGGTTCTGGATCAAATCGATATTTCCCGATTCAGTTCTGGACAACGGCGTGATTTGGGCCTGGGCTTTGTCCCTGAAGAACGTCTGGGCCGAGGAGCAGTCCCGAACATGACACTGTCCCAGAATGCCTTGCTGACCGCATTTCGGCAGAACCTGACGCAATGGGGATTAATCAAGTTTGCACAATGTAAGCTTTTTGCCGAGCACTGTATTGAAAAATTCGGGGTGAAAGCCAGTGGCCCAGAGGCAGAAGCACGTTCCTTGTCCGGTGGAAATCTACAAAAATTTATTGTCGGCCGGGAAATTTTGCAAAACCCGAAATTCCTGATTGTGGCTCAACCGACCTGGGGCGTTGATGTGGGCGCGTCCATGTTTATCCGGCAAACCCTGATTGATCTCTCTCGACAAGGTGTTGCCATTTTGGTGATTTCAGAAGAATTAGAAGAGCTGTTTGAAATCAGTGATCGTCTCTGCGTGTTGGCCAATGGTGAACTATCTCCAGCGATACCTACTCATGAAACCAATACTGAAAATGTTGGAATCTTGATGTCAGGCATTCCAGGCCATGACACTGCGATCATAGTAGAGGAGCAGCAAGCTCATGCTTAATATAACAAAAAAACAAATATACAGGTTGAGAGGAGAGCGACATGCATTTACTGGAACCGCGTGAACATCCCTCTCAAATCATGAAGTGGCTTTCACCGCTCATTGCGCTGCTAGCCATGCTGATTGTCGGTAGTATTCTGTTTTTAATGTTGGGGATTAATCCCGCGCAAGCCATGTACATCTTCTTTATTGAACCGCTGACGTCGTCTTATGGCTGGAGTGAACTGGCAGTGAAAGCCGGGCCTCTGATTCTGATTGCCTTGGGACTGGCGGTCGGATTCCGGGCGAAATTATTCAATATCGGTGCTGAAGGTCAGCTTACCATCGGGGCAATTTTTGGTGGTGGTATTGCGATTTTATTTCATGATCAAATCGGTTGGTGGATTCTTCCGTTAATGATCGTCATGGGGGCACTCGGTGGGGCACTCTGGGGCGCAATTCCTGCCTTGCTGAAAACCCATTTTAATGCCGAAGAAACCCTGACCACCCTGATGATGAATTATGTTGCAGTATGTGTGTTGCTATACCTGGTCAATGGTCCCTGGCGTGATCCGGATGGGATGAACTTCCCTCAATCGGTGGTTTTTAGTGAGAGTGCGACGCTGCCATTCATTGTAGAAGGCACACGCATTAATGCCTCTATTTTTATCACTTTTTTTGCAGTCCTTCTGTTCTGGGTTTTTATGCGTAAAAGTCTGACGGCCTATAAACTGCAAGTCAGCGGTCAGGCACCTTTAGCTGCCAAATACGCAGGTTTTTCTTCCTCCAAAGCGATCTGGATGAGTCTGGTGATTTCCGGAATGATGGCAGGTATTGCCGGAATCTGTGAAGTGGCTGGGCCTATTGGTCAGCTGAATCCGAACCTGTCCCCAGGTTATGGCTATGCAGCGATTATCGTGGCCTATCTAGGTCGTCTCAATCCAATCGGTATTGTGCTGTCAGGCTGTTTTATGGCGCTGATTTATCTGGGCGGCGAAATGGCACAAATGCAGCTCCAGCTTCCGGTCGCGATTACCGGTATTTTCCAGGGGCTGCTGTTGTTTTTCCTGTTGGCTTCCGATGCATTGATTGAAAATCGTTACCGTTTTAGCAAAAAAATGGCGCCACCGGTCCCTCAGCCCACAGCAACTACCCTTTAACCCAATGTTGTCTACAGCAAAAGGAAGCATGATATGGCTTTAGAAATAACTGCAATTCTTGCAGGTACTGTTGCCGCAGCAACACCACTGATTTTCGCAGGTCTGGGGGAATTGGTCACACAGCGGACCGGTGTGATTAATCTTGGAGTAGAAGGGATGATGCTGGTGGGTGCAATTGCAGGTTTTGCTTTTGCTGCGCAATATGATGCCAGTGTATTAAGTGCCTTATTGATGGGTGGTCTGGCAGGCATGCTGATGGCCCTGATTTTTGCCTTTTTTACCTTGTCTTTAAGTACCAATCAATCCGCGTGCGGTTTGGCTTTAACCATTTTTGGACTCGGTATCTCTGCATTTTTGGGACAGAACTACGTCAGTATGGCTTTACCGGGTCTGGCTAATTTTAATATTCCACTATTAGCGGATATTCCAGTATTGGGTCCGATTTTGTTCCAGCAAAACTATGTGGTGTATTTGTCGATTTTGGCATTTTTTGCCGTTTGGCTGGTGCTGGCCAAAACCCGTTTGGGCTTATTGCTTAAAGCAGTTGGAGAATCACCGGAAAGTGCGCACGCCATGGGTTATCACGTGTTGGCGATTCGTTATGGCGCAGTACTATTTGGCGGTTTGATGGCAGGAGTTGGCGGAGCATTTCTATCAACCGTCTATACCCCGATGTGGATTGAAAATATGGTCGCAGGCCGCGGCTGGATTGCCATTGCACTGGTAGTATTTGCGGTGTGGAAACCAACACGTTTAATGCTCGGCGCTTACCTGTTTGGGGGCGTAACCATTTTGCAATTTCACGCCCAGGCGCTTGGAATCAAGGTTCCGAACGAGCTGCTTGCCGCATTGCCCTATATAGCCACCATTGTGGTACTGGTCATGATTTCACGGAATAAAAAAGTACTCAAAATGAATTTGCCATCTTCTTTAGGCAAAACCTTCGTGCCATAACCGCAGCCATTCATCATAAATAGAATAGATTTGAGTATAAATCATGAAAATTTTAACAGCTTCCTATGTCCTTACCATGAATGCGCAGAATGAATGTATTAAAAATGGCGCGATACTGATTGAGGGCGACCAAATAAAAGCAGTGGGTACATTGGCACAGTTAACTCAATGCTATCCAGAGGTGCTCATTGAAGATTACCCACAAAAGATCCTGATGCCGGGCTTGATCAATACCCATTGTCATTCCGGTTTATTGCGTGGTACGGCTGAAGGATTACCGGTTTGGGATTGGTTACAGCAGTATATTGACCCGATGCACCGGGTGTTGACACCAGAGGATGCGAAAATCGCCTCCTATTTATGTTATGCCGAGGCACTATTGTCGGGAACGACCACCATCGTTGATATGTGGCGTTATATGGACGGAAGTGCTGAAGCTGCGCAAGCATTGGGAATTCGTGCCGTTCTAGTACCTTATGTCGCGGAACATCCGGATCACAATTATTTTGAAACCTTAAAAAGTAATGAGGCTTTATTCAACCGTTGGCATCAGCAGGCGAATGGACGTATTCAGGTTTGGGTGGGTTTAGAGCACCTGTTTTATGCTGAAGCTTCAGCATTAAGCCTCATTGAGAAACTTTGTCAGGATTATCAAACCGGTTTTCATACCCACAGCAATGAAAGCCAATTTGATGTACAGGAAAACCTGCGCCGTTCAGGTATTCGCCCAATTGAGAGTCTGCAAAAACTGGGCTTGCTAGATCTGCCTAAAACTTTGTTGGCACATTGCGTCTGGACAGATGCAAATGAAATTCAGATTTTAAGGCGACATGCGGTAGGGGTTGCGCACAATCCTATTTCCAACATGAAGTTGGCTTCCGGTGCAGCGCCTGTCGTTGAAATGCTACGTCAAGGCGTTGCGGTGGGTTTGGGTACTGACGGAGAAAAAGAAAACAATAACCTGGATCTATTTGAAGAAATGAAAACGGCGTCATTATTAGCAAAGTTCTCGAATTTAGATGCGGCTACTCTGGATGCCTGGTCAGTCTGTCAAATGGCTACGATTACAGGAGCTAAAGCCTTGGGTATGCAAGATGAAATTGGTTCATTGGAAGTCGGCAAACAGGCCGACCTGATTGCGGTGAAACTGGATACACCGCGGATGACGCCGTTGATTGATCATAGAAAATTATTTAATTTGCATACCAATTTAGTCCATGCAGTTCAAGGCCAAGATGTCGTGATGACGATGGTGGCGGGACAGACTGTGGTTAAAAATGGCCGTTTGATCAATGCCGATTTACAGGCTCTAATTGATCAAGTGAATCAGGCGGCGCCACGCTTGTTTGAACGTCGTGATCAGTGGTTTGCAAAGCAGGGGCGAACGGTAAATGAATTACAGCGGGAAGAATTTTAAGATTTACGTGGGGGTTGCGGTTATTCATTGATAGTGGGGTGACCTCAGACGCCTTTCTAACGAATGATTTAAATGAAATTAAACAGAGTGAATAGACTGATATTTTCTAATCTTTAGATGAGTTTTATTCATTCACTTCTAAATTGCATCTAATAAGCTATAAAACCATTCTTTGAATTTACCCCTCAATTTCATCCACTTAATATTCGATAGAATTTATCTTAAGTTATTAATATTCATTATTTTATCACCTATTAAACCCTAAAATTTCATAGAAAAAATCTTTCATATTTTTCTTCATTAAGTGATCTTGATATCTTATAGAACAACCAATCATGAGTAATATTCACTTTTCATTGAGTTTAAATCATTTTTATTCATCTTAAGGTTCACGTATAAGTAGGCTCATTCAGAAATTTGATTATTAGAACTTAGGGCAGTGGATCACAATGAGTAAAAAGTTTGCATGTTCAATTAAGCGCATTCGTTTTGACGAAAACTATCAACCTGCAGATAGTACACGTCTGACGACGAACTTTGCCAATTTGGCGCGTGGCGAAAGTCGCGAACAGAATTTGCGTAACACTCTGCGAATGATCAATAACCGTTTTAATGCATTGGCACATTGGGATAACCCAAAAGCAGATCGTTATTCAGTTGAAATCGACATTATTTCAGTTGACCTGGATCTTGAAGGAAATGGTAAAACATTCCCTGCAATTGAAACTTTAAAAACTACGATTGTCGATCATCAGACCAATCAGCGTATTGATGGCATGATTGGCAACAGTTTCTCGTCTTATGTCCGCGATTATGATTTTAGCGTGGTACTTCCTGAACATATCAAGAAAAATCCAGCCTCGACCAAGCCAGAAAATTTTGGTGATTTACACGGCAAGCTTTATCAATACCTCGTCAATTCTGAAGTATTTAAGGCAGAATTTAAAAAACAGCCTGTGATTTGTTTGAGCGTTTCAACCTCGAAAACCTATTACCGTACCGCGAATGTGCATCCTGTATTGGGTATGGAATATAAAAATGATGAGTATTCACGCACCGATGAATACTTCGCCAAAATGGGCTTAACCGTTCGTTATTTCAAACCTGAAAATGCTGCTGCACCTTTAGCATTTTATTTCGCAGGTGACTTATTACGTGATTATACCGATCTGGAGTTGATCAGTGCGATCAGTACCATGGAAAGCTTCCAAAAGATTTACCGTCCTGAAATTTATAATGCGAATTCTGCTGCGGGTCAGGTCTATCAACCCAGCCTTGAGTACCCAGATTATTCATTGACTCAAATTGTGTATGACCGTGTTGAGCGTGGTCAGTTGGCAGTGAAGCAAGGAAAGTGGACGGAAGAGCACTTTATCAAACCTTATAAAGACATTCTGGAGCAATGGGCTGCCGAGTTCACGCTCACAAATATTGCCGACCAAGAACGCGCTGCTTAATACACCACATTATTTTACGAATATAGAGATAGAAGATTAAACATGGCACTTCCCAACATCAACTGCTGGTAGCTTACCGAAACCGTCTTGGCTGGCAGAACCTGAAAAACTCTGGTCACCCTGGAAATTGGAAGGTCAGGAATTGCTTGATGCAAAACAAGATGCATTGCGTTTATCATTGCATGAGCAACAGCAAGCCGGCATTGATATTGTCAGCGATGGGGAACAAACCCGTCAGCATTTTGTGACCACATTTATTGAGCATCTAGAAGGCGTTGACTTCAATCAACGTGAAACGGTCAAAATCCGTGATCGTTATGAAGCGAGCGTGCCATCAGTCGTGGGTGAAGTTTCTCGTCAAAAACCTGTCTTTGTTGAAGATGCCAAATTCTTACGTTCACTCACAGATCAGCCGATTAAATGGGCGCTTCCTGGTCCAATGACCATGATTGATACCTTATATGATGGTCACTACAAGAGCCGCGAAAAACTCGCTTGGGAATTTGCCAAGATCCTGAATCAGGAAGCTCGTGAACTTGAAGCCGTTGGCGTGGATATCATCCAATTTGATGAACCTGCATTTAACGTGTTCTTCGATGAAGTGAATGACTGGGGTGTGGCAACTTTAGAGCGTGCGCTTGAAGGTCTGAAGTGTGAAACTGCGGTACACATTTGCTATGGCTATGGTATTAAAGCCAATACCGACTGGAAAAAAAACCTTAGGTTCAGAATGGCGCCAGTACGAAGAAGCATTTCCGAAACTGCAAAAATCAAAAATTGATATTGTGTCGCTTGAATGCCATAACTCACGTGTTCCGATGGATTTGATTGAGTTGATTCGTGGTAAAAAAGTCATGGTGGGTGCTATTGATGTCGCAAGTAATCAAATTGAAACAGCTGAAGAAGTGGCAAATACGTTGCGTAAAGCACTTCAGTTTGTGGATGCAGACAAACTCTATCCTTCAACCAACTGTGGCATGGCGCCACTTGGTCGCCAAATTGCACGTGGCAAACTCAATGCACTCAGTACAGGTGCTGAGATTATTCGTCAGGAATTATCTCGCTAATTAAAGTGAATTCATGATGCTTTCAGCAGCTTGAAAGCATCATTTGAGTGATATAACGCTCTTTATAAAAGTTGAATGTTGGAATACGGTGATGGTTGAAGCGACAGACTTTAGAAATGCAATGTCTTTATTAACAAGTGCAGTAAATGTAGTGACCACAATGGGCGATTCAGGTCGTCATGGCTTTACTGCATCTGCCGTGTGTAGCGTGACCGACATACCACCGACATTGTTGGTTTGTATGAATAAATCATCTCGTTCACATGCAAGTTTTATAGAGAATAAAGTGCTATGCATAAATGTACTGAGTACAGATCAAGAGAATCTTTCAAATGCTTTTGCATCTTCAAAATTCAGTTCTGAACAACGATTTGAACATGGTGAGTGGACTCAATTAGAAACGGGTTCTCCTGTACTTCAAGATGCACTGGTGAGCTTTGATTGTGAAATTGGGCAGATCTAGGAAGTTGGTACACATACGATTTTGATTTGTCCGATTGTTGCCATTCAACAGAATCAGGAAGATCAAGCCCTGGTTTATTTTAATCGTGCCTATCATCAGGTCGGGGAAACAGAGTCTGTCTAATCCTGGAGCTGATGTAGGATTAAAATATTTTAGATTTAAAAGCTTATTAACTTCCGTAATTTTGATTAAACTGGTCTACTAAGAATAAGGAATTAGGTAGACCATCAACAAGGATGAATGGCGGACTAATGCAATAATTTACAGCTATCTATAGCCTAGAATTTAAAGATACAGCAGTTAAATTGATGTGCTGCTTTAAAAAACTGTTTATATACTAAAAATACCTACAATCACTGGATGACACAAGGTGAATGCTCTTGAATATGCTTTTGCAAAGTTTATCTTTTCAGGAATTACTGACCATCATGCTGTCGGCATTAGGCTGTGGGCTTTTAATTGGGCTTGAGCGTGAACGTCATAAAAACAATAACAATGAGCAGAGTTTTGCAGGATTAAGATCATTTACGATTACAGCTTTATTGGGTGCTTCATGTTTCCTTTTGCATCTCTATATTGGAGTAATAGGAACCGTCGCGGTCAGCCTGTTTTGTGTGTATAGCCTGTTTCAACAGAAGCAGGATATCGGCTCTACCACTGAACTGGCTTTTTTGATGACCTATATCATTGGCGCTATTTGTGTGGAATATCCCACTTGCTGCAGGGATGGCGGTTCTACTTACGATCATCCTGATGGGCAAACAGACACTGCATCAATTTGCCGGAAAAACGATCCAAAGCTATGAGTTAAGAGATGGGCTACTTTTATTGGCTTTGATATTGATTGCGTTGCCGGTCATGCCCAATAAGCCCTTGTGGGGCGCCGTACTGAATCCCTATATCATCCTGAAACTACTCATTTTAATCTTGATTGTGCAGTCCATGGCACATGTGGCAAAACGAATCCTGTCCAATGATAAGGCGCTTATTTTATCTGCCTTAGCCTCGGGATTTGTCTCCAGTACGGCCACAATTGCCAGTTTGGGCATGCAAGTTCGATCCGGACAGGCCAGTGCTAAATTAAATGCAGGTGCGGGATTAATCTCCTGTATTGCCACCTTATTACAGCTCTTGCTGATTGTTCTGGGAGTGAGCGTAGAATGGTTCAAGTTTCTGCTAATTCCGAGTTTGGTGGGCATCGGAATTTTATGTATTGCTGCCGGATTCTTGATTTATCGAACTCCCCAAGCGGATAACAGTATGAGCATTAATGAAATACAAGAAATTGATAGCCGGATGTTCAGTATAAAAGAAGCGGTAATTATTGCGGTCAGTTTGACCTTAATCCAGGCTGGGATTTACGGCGCGAATCTTCTACTGGGGGATAGCGGCTTAATTTTAGGCACTTTTTTAGCCTCTTTATTTGAAGTGCATGCTGCTGTAGCAGGTGTAGTGATACAGGGAAATCCTCACAACCTGACTTTAATTTATGCTGTTATGATTGGACTTGCGGCACATGCGGTGTCTAAAAGTATCAATTCTTTTGTGACTGGGGGATGGAAATTTTTTCTGTATTTTGCACCTAGCCAGATTCTACATATGTTAGGACTTATCTTTATTCTTCTGAGTTTGAAATAAAAGGGAGCTGGTTTGCATATATTATGAAATGATCCAATCATTTTAAGCCATTTTTAAGTTTCAAATTCTACGCTAAAGCATCTTAAAGTCTTTGAGCCATGGATCATGCTGAAGCTGTTTTCCCGTTCTTCTTTATTTAGTCAGCAACCGAAAAAGTCGATCAGTCTTTCAGGCTTCAACATTTTGCTCGCTATTTGGCTGGGATTGATCCTAAACTTTGCTTTCTATCAGAAAATTCATGAATTTACGCCTTATGCCAATCTGAAAGCAGGTCTGTTACTGGCCGCTACGGCACTGATCATTATTGCGTTTTACAATCTGGTACTACAGTGGCTGAACTGGAAATGGAACGCCAAAATACTGGCTAGTGTCCTGATCATTCTGGGTGGTTTTAGTGCTTATTTTGTCAATAGTCTGGGGGTCGTTATTACTCCGGATCAGATCCAGAATATGCTGCAAACCGATGCCCGCGAAGTTCGTGATCTTTGGTCAATGCGACTGATCATCTGGACACTGGGATTTGTAATATTTCCACTCGGCATCGTCTGGATGCTTCAAATTCAGCCTACATCGACTGGGCATCAGCTGGTGCATAAAAGCCTGAGCAGTGTAGTCTCACTCGGACTGATTCTAGGTTTATTGTTCTGCTTCTATGTCGACTATGCAGCCATCTTCAGAGAGCACCGTGATCTGAAGGGTATGCTTTCTCCACAAAATAGCATCGCGTCCACCTTGTCCTATTATAAAAAGAAAGCACCTAAAGCGAATTTACCTTTGGTGGCTTTTGGCGAAGATGCACATCTGTTACAGCAGGCCCAAATGCAGGAGCATCCCAAATTGATGGTGCTAGTTGTTGGAGAAACTGCACGTGCCGAGAGTTTTGCTTTAAATGGCTATGCGCGCAATACCAATCCTGAACTGAGCAAGTTAGCGGTGATTAATTTCAATCAGGTGAGCTCTTGTGGAACTGCAACTGCCGTTTCAGTGCCTTGTATGTTTTCGGGCATGTCACGTGAAACCTATGATGAACAGCTAGCCAGCCACCGTGAAGGTTTGCTGGATATTGCTCAGCGCGCCGGATATCAGGTGACCTGGATTGATAATAACTCAGGCTGTAAAGGTGCCTGTGACCGGGTACAAAAGTATCAGATTCCGGCACAACTGAAACAGAAGTGGTGTGATGCTTCTGGTGAATGTTTTGATGAAATCCTGGTGGATAGTCTGAAAGATTATCTGGCGCATCTGGATAAAAATAACCAGAAACCGCAGTTAATTGTGCTGCATCAGATGGGCAGTCATGGGCCAGCATATTTCAAGCGTTCCAAAACGCCGTATCAGCCATTTCAACCAACCTGTAATAGCAATGCCATTCAGGGCTGTAGTGCTGAAGAATTAAAGAATAGTTATGATAATTCGATTGTATATACAGACCATGTCCTTGCTCAAATCATTGAAACTTTAAAGCAGCAAACACAGTATCAGACCGGTTTCTGGTACCTGTCTGATCATGGAGAATCTACCGGAGAGCATGGTTTATACCTGCATGGTGCACCTTATAGTATGGCGCCGACCCAGCAAACCCATGTCCCGATGCTGATGTGGTTCTCCGATGCCTGGAAGCAGCAGAATACTCATCAGGTCAGCTGTCTTAAAGGACAGACCGGACAGGCACGCAGTCACGACCATCTTTTCCCCAGCTTATTAAGTTTACTGGATATAAAAACGCAAGTGACTGAAGCTAAAAATGATATGCTTGCACAATGCTCACCATCATTAAAGAATAGAGCTTGAAATGCATAAAATACTGATTATTGAAGACGACTTTATGATTGCCGAGTCGACTGAAACATTGCTCAAGCTGCATCAGTTTGATGTGTACTGGGTCAATAATGGGATTGAGGGTTTAAAACAGTTACAGCAGCAGGTCTATGATATTGTCCTGCTCGATTTAGGCTTGCCGATGATGGATGGTATGCTGGTGCTAAAAAATATCCGGCAGAAGTTTCCAAATTTACCGGTACTGATTATCTCCGCCCGTGATCAGTTACAAAACCGGGTAGATGGGCTGAATCAGGGAGCAGATGACTATTTAATCAAGCCTTATGAATTTGACGAGTTGCTGGCCCGTATTCATGCCTTAATACGCCGTAGTGGTTTAAAAAATACCGAGATAGATACGAATAAGAAATTATCACACAGCGGTTTGGAACTAGATCTGGAGCAGCATATCGCTCTGTTTAATGGACAGGCTATAGAATTATCCAACCGGGAATGGTCCATCTTAATGGCTATGCTAAATCATCCGAATAAAATTTTTTCCAAGAATGATCTGGAAGACAAGCTTTATGATTTTGACAGTGATGTCAGCAGTAATACGGTGGAAGTCTATATCCATCATCTGCGGGCAAAACTAGGAAAAGACTTCATACGTACCATACGTGGGCTAGGATATCGTTTAGGATGAGCGCCATGCAGAAACGTTATTCCTTGCAAAAACGTCTGGTTATTTATATTTCATTATTTAGCGTAGTACTGGGCTGTGTGCTGATCTTTGCGGCATACCGGATTGCGCTCGAAGAAATTAATGAAGTACTGGATAAACAGATGCAAAGTCTGGCAGAGCGCATTGCAGAAAATCATCCGCAACCCTTACAAAGCCAAATCGATCTAGCCAAACAATACAGTGAAGAAGATTTATTTGTAGATATCTGGTCCTATACAGATACAGCCACTTCTTTGCATCGGCAGGATGTTCTGGTGGCGCCGGTCAAGAAAGCAGGTTTCTACAAGCATCAGACGCCGTATGGAACCTGGTTAACTTATATTATTCCTGGTAAGCAATTACAGATTCAGGTGAGCCAGCAGCAAAATGTCCGGCAGGAACTGGCGCTGGAGCTGGCAGCCAATATGTTTCTTCCTTATGTGCTTTTTTTACCTTTTGCAGTATTTGGCTTAGGCTGGATGATCCGGAAAAATTTTCAGCCGCTCAATGATTTTAAAACTGAATTGGCCAGCCGCAAGGCACAAGACTTAAAGCCAATTGCAATGAAAGATTATCCCTTGGAGCTGGAACCGACCATTCAGGAAATGAATTATTTGTTTGGCCGCATTTCTCTGGCCCAACAGGAACAACGTCAATTTGTAGCAGATTCTGCCCATGAATTACGCACGCCACTGACAGCACTAAACTTACAGCTGCAAATTTTGCTACAGCAGTTCCCTCAAAGCGAGTCTATCCATAATTTGAGCCAAGGCATTTTGCGTATGCAGCATCTGGTCAACCAGTTATTAAGTCTGGCCAAACAGGATGTGACCGAAGGTTTAAGCGAACCTGTTCAATTGCTATCACTGAATCAAATGACAGTCACCTGTATCGAAGAACTGATTCAACTGGCACTACAGAAAGACATTGATTTAGGAGTAGAGCAGCAGCAGGAACTGCAGATTCAGGGCCAGGCTTCAGCTTTGCACTCGATTATTTATAATTTAATTGATAATGCAATTAAATACAGTCCGAAGGATGGCGTAATTAATGTGTCGATTTTCCAGCAAGGCCGGCAGGCGGTTTTACAGATTGAAGACAGCGGGGTAGGGATAGATCCTGCTCAATTTAATCAGATCCGGCAACGCTTTTACCGGATTCATAACCATGCAGAAATTGGCAGCGGTTTGGGTTTATCCATTGTAGATAAAGCTACCGAGCGCTTGGGTGGAACACTGGAATTTTCGCGAAGTATTAATCTGGGCGGCCTGTGTGTACAAGTCAAGTTTCCTTTAGGCGAAGCCTAAGCGAATAGGCTTCTGGTTTTTTGGAGTTAAGGTTACCTGATACTAGAGCGTATAGGAGTGGTCTTTTCTATTGGTAGTTTGTGGCTAAACAGCGTATAGCCAATGACATTGATGCACCAGATAATCCAGCCAGTCCATAAATTATGACTCAGGAAATGTGCTCCGCGCATCATTTGTGCCCAGCCCATGGCCAACCCTAAAATTACTGCACCGATCAGAAGAAAATAAGCACGCTTGCGGTTAGAAATACGATAAACAAAATAGCCGGCCATTAAAGCAAAACCACTAGATGCATGCCCTCCAGGAAAACAGTGGCCTGCAGTGGCACTAAAATCCCACAAAATCCCATGATGGGTAGGTATGGTCATATCCCAGGGACAGGCATGGGCTGACTGGGATTTTAAAATTCCGATCGAGGCTGTGGTCAGCACTACCATGCTAAAAAAATAGCCAAATTCCCAGCGCCGTATATACCAGTTCTGCCATTTCAGTGATGCCAACCAGCCCAGTAATAATGTGATATACACTAGAATCAGCAGGTCTTTCACATAGCGATGATTGAGTTCTGCCAGTGCCCATTGTTTTCGAAGGGGAAATTGACCATGATCATCGATAAAGGGATAGATGAGTTGTAAGTCCAGCACTCCTCCAATGTCAAAGAAGTTGAGAAGAATCAAAAAACTGAAGATCAAAAGTAAAGTTTGGGTCAGTAAAAACCGGGAACGGTCAGTGATCATTTTTAAGTTGTCCATTTCAGGCAGTAGCAAGAGCAGAGGTCAAATCAAATGACCAGCCAAAATGATGCCCCAGGTCAGGGCAATTAAACTAAGTGCTACAAACTGAGCCGCACTGCCCATATCCTTGGCATTTTTAGACAGTTCATGCCGTTCCATGGAAATACGATCTACCACTGCCTCTATCGCTGAGTTAATCAGTTCAATGATCAACGCCAGTAGGCATACGGCGACCATCAACGCTTGCTCAGCTGGACTAACCGGCATCCAAAAACTTAGAGGAATCAAAATAAGGTTGATCAGCAGAATTTGCCGGAAGGCAGCCTCATTTTGAAAGGCGGTTTTAAAACCAGCCAGGGAATAACGGGTCGCATTAAAAATACGCTGCGTTCCTGAGGTGCCTTTATAAGGTGAGCGGTAGGAAGACATAGAACAGTTTCAGTTAACAAGAGATAGGAATAACTTAAATTTTCAATCTTAAAATGCTCTTAAAAAACCGGCCGTTCTCTGGATTTTTTATATACACAGCTTTTACATTCTTTTGCACAAAATTAAGAATTTTTTAAGTTTGGACTTCTATCTTGAGTAGCAAGTTAATTTCGTGGTGTGAGCCGAATGATCAAGTTCAGTTTTGATCTTTATTTATCTAGTCAGATTCACTTTCTAAATACATATTTCAAGCAGCCTGAATATAAAAAACAAACCCATCACAATAAATTTTTACTACAAGTACCTCCGGGGTATCCGGTAATTTCAGCACAGGATCAATCGCTACATTTGACGGTCAAAACTGTAGAACAAAGCGAGACACCTGAACGCCGTAGCCTGGAAAATTTTATTCAGGAAAAATATCAGCAAGTCCATCAGGCCACTGTATCGAGCTTCTCTTCGACCCTGTTTGCCGGTTATCACGGAGCCGAGATGCAGGTGGTGATTGGTATGCAGCATTTAAATCAATTTAATGCCTTTCTGGAACAGTATCTCGATGAACCAATTGAAAATATTCTTGGCAAGCTCAGCCAGACCACGGTCAGCCGAGACAAAGTAGTAGAAATTGGCAATCTGGCAGCACTAGATATGGACAAAGCCAAACTGATGGTAGCGTTTCTGGTTTTTCATCTCTCGCAGCAACACATCGAATGGGCAGTATGTACCGGGACAGCCGCTGTGCGTTATGTGCTGCAACAAATGGGATTACGTTTTCATGTGCTGGAAAAGGCTGACCCGCAAGTCCTAGGAGAGGCACAGCACTTGTGGGGCAGCTATTACCAGCAGAAGCCTTATGTGCTGGCGATTGATGTGGCAGAAGCCCTACAAGTCGCTCGTCAACTTTATCAATTTAGTCATTAAAGCATTTTACTTGATTACCGAGGCACAGAATTTAAATGATGACTGCTTTATTTGAACGTATCAGTCTGCAAGCACGACAATACCCGCAACGAGAAGCTGTAGTCACCGCACAAGCAACGCTGAACTATGCGGAACTACAACGGCGGATAGAATTATTGAGTGTCAGTTTTATGCAGCTCAATCTGCGACGTCTGGCCTTGTGGGGCGTAAATAGTATCGACTGGATTGTGGTCGATCTTGCCGCACAAAAAGCCGGCATGACTGTAATCCCTGTTCCTCTATTTTTTACTGCAGCCCAAGTACAGCATCTGCTTTCCGACAGCCAAACCGAGCTGCTATGTACTCTAGATGAATCTTTCTCTGCACCAAAATGGCTGTTAAATCTGGCTCAAGACATGAGTAGAGATGAGATTTTTATTGCTGGCCAGCTACATGCGCGCTTTTTTCAGCTAGAGCAAGCCGTACAGTATTCACCTTCTTTACAAACCCAGCAGCCGGCAAAAATCACCTATACCTCTGGCAGTACTGGAACACCGAAAGGCGTGTGTCTGGCTGAAGACACTATAGAATCAATTACGCATTCACTCAGTCAGGCACTGGCCAGCAGTCAGCTTGGGCGGCATTTGTGTCTGATTCCATTTGCCACCTTGCTGGAAAATATTGCCGGCATTTATGTCGCACTGAGCATGGGACGCGCCGTAATTGTTGGCGAGGTGAGCCAGTTCGGTCTGGTATCTAACCATACTTTTGATACAGAGCGGTTTGTAAATGCAGTGCAGAGCGTCTGCTAAATCCCACAATAAAGTATCAGCCCAGTTTTATTGGGCTGGACTGATTAATTCAATTTTCTTCTAAAAATTTCAAAATTCACTTTTATGGACAAGGAAGATATGAACTTATGGTTAAGTGTATCTTATTTAACTTGTATTTAACATAATATACATTATACGAACAAAAGGTACTTTAGTACTTGTTGTTTAAACTACATAATCTCTCTAATGCTTTAAAATCGTAAAATGTCATTTAAGTGTTGTTCATGTTTCTTAACACTTTAATATTTGGTCTTGATATCAAAAATATGTAGCATGGTTATATTTAAAGAATAGATAAAAATGCTCTTAAAATTTAAAGATAAATTCCATAAAAAGACTAATGACAAATTAATTGTCATCACTAATTCTTGTCTTGTGCCATACGTTTGGCCTCAGGTTTACAATGAGTTTTTTATTTGTCATTTGGCTACTAATACTAAATATAAAATTCTTAGACACATTAATCATTTTTATGAGTTTTTAGATACCAAGCTTCATATTTTTCCAGATAAGATTTTTGATGAGTCCAACTTAGATAACACTAAAAATTACTTCTTCTCCTATTATTGTCATTTATGTAATGATTTAGAACCAATTAATAATGAAATTTGGGCGGATGTTGTAGTTTTTTATGAAAAAATTCAAGAGTTTAAATTAAATACTAGTAATAATATTAATTTTGAATTAAAAGAATCAATCAAAGATTTATCAGAAAAACTATCTCAATTTAAGTTTAGAAAATCTAAAAAAATATTAAAAATTAAATCATTACCTCCAGTCATTATTGACTATCTTGATGAAATTCTAGTCCCAGGTGCTGTTAACAATCCTTTTAAGCATTTACAAACACAGTGGAAATATTATGTGGCATACATTCTATTGTCATATGTAGGTTTGAGACGTGGAGAATTATTACTATTAAATATCGATTCTTTCTTCATGACGAAAAGCTTTAAAAATAATAAAAATTATTATTACTTAAATGTACAAAATAATGAGAGCGATGATGATGAACGCTTTACAGAGCTGAATTTAAAAAATCAATATGCTACTAGGCAGATACCTATTGGTGAGGATATATACAAACTACTCAAAATTTATTGTGAGGGCTATAGACCACGCTCTTACACCCCTTTTATATTTATATCCAATAGGCATAAACCATTGTCCGTAGAAGCCTTAAATAAGACATTTCTAAAAATTTATCAAGCGTTGCCTATAGAATTATCAAAACAGTTAGAAAAGACACACGGTCTTACAAGCCTATCACCTCATATGTTACGTCATACTGCTGCTTCAATTTGTGTTTCGCTCTATCCAGATGATAATAGAGATAATATGTTTGCTGTAATGAGGAGTTATTTTGGATGGTGGCCAGATTCCAAAATGCCAGCATACTATGCTAGCAGTGCCTTCAATGACCAAATGCAGGCAAAATATCTCGATATATTAAATAGAAGAATATCAACAATAGAAAGAATATTTAGTCACGATTAGTGAATGATTGCTGTCGCTCTATCATCTAACCGTTTTTTGATTATTGGCCAATCAGGCATAACTTGACTTAGAAGTTGATAAAAACGCTCACTATGATTATGTTCAACCAAATGACAAAGTTCATGCAAAATCACATAATCAATGCAAATTGCGGGCGCTTTAACTAGATGCGGGTTCAGTGTAAGAAGACCTGATGGTGAACAGTTCCCCCACTGTGTGCGCATTGTCATGAGTCGTATATCAGGCTTAGCTTCAACCCATAAGGCTTTTTCAAGAATCTGCCTCAATCGTACTTCAAATATGACTTTTGCTCGAGATCTGTACCATTCATTTAAATGAGATTTAATACTTTCAATATCCGTATCTAAGGTGTTTACCTCCAATCTTCCCCTCAGAAGTTTTACACCTTTTGGCTTGGTATCATCATGAATCACTTTCAATTGGTATTGTTTACCCAAATAAAAGTGGCTTTCACCACTTTTATATTGGCGAGGCATGATAAATTTGCTTTGCTCACGGAACTCTCGTAATTGTTTATAGATCCAACGACTACGCTGCTTTACAGCTTCAATGATTGTTTTATCATCTGCATTTAACGGTGCCGATACAACTACCCGACAATCAGCATAGACTTTAATTAGTATCTTTTCAGTACGGCTAGGACTTTCAAGCACCTCAAAATCAACAACTTCATCACCATAAATGATGCTTAACTTTCTCTCTGGCAGCGTATTCATCCTAGAGCCCATTCAAACCGACCCGAGTAATTTGTACGATCATTTCCACAATTTTTTTGGCTTGATCCATACCACTACCAATGGATTTACATTCACGGAACATCTGCGGTAATAGTTTTTTACGGATATCTGCTTCAATATTTTGTGGATTAATTGAGTTTTCAGCTACAGAGCTCATGACAGAACGATCAACCTCGAAAGCGAGTTCAATCCACTTATCTTGATTCTGTTGATCTGTTATCGAGAATGCTTCAGGTAATAGTTTCTTGAATACACCATAATAAGCTTGAGCATGCTTATTACCACTGAACACATCAGGAATTTCATCTAAACGACGAGCCTCAACTTGCTCTTCAAACTCTTTAAACAGCATGTGTTGCTTCAATGGATGATCAAATTCTTTCTCTGCTTCTTCAATGACTTGACGTAAAAGTTTAGAGAAAGCCTCCTGAGCATAAGGATCATCACGCAATTGCTGTTCAATCATCTTCGTTACACGAGTTTTGATGATATCCGTTTCATTACGTGTTTTCTCTTCACTCCAATCTTCGGGTTGCGCCATTTTGCCCATCTTGCCGACTTCATAGACTCCATCAGGGTCTTTTACCTCAATACCCACAACATGTTTATCAAGAAGTTTTTTGACTTGCTCAGCATACTGATCATAGTCAATAGTCTCTCCAGCATCTCGTTTCACAATCTGACGCAAGCTTGTAAATAGTTTGACTGTTTCTTTGTAGTGCTGACGATCTGCATCAGAAAAGCTTTTATCTTCAAAGAAGGTTGCTGACTGCAATGCAACTTTTAAACAACTGGCAAATTCTGTAAGTGCTTCATAAAAATCATCACGAACTTTTAAGTGAATATCGACTAACTCACCCTCACGTTCTTCAATGCGTGGGACTAAAACTTGGCGCAACTGCTCTGGATCATTTTTATTTTTTACACCATCAAAAATCGCCCATAGCGCTTTATACAAACGAGGTAAACGTTTGTATTCAGAGCTCATTTGCGTATACAAGCCTGTAAGATCATTGATATCATAGCCACCTTGGGTACGAGCAGCGAGATCTTGGTAATCAAGAATTGTGGAATCTAATTCTTTTAAAATACCTCGATAGTCAATCAATAAACCAAACTTTTTCATTGGATGAAGTCGGTTTACACGCGCAATTGCTTGGATCAGATTGTGCTGTTTTAAATTTTTATCAATATAAAGAACAGCATTTTTAGGTTCATCAAAACCTGTTAAGAGCTTATCCACCACTATCAGCAATTTAAGCGAATCATCTTTTTCAAAACGCTCAATTACTTGTTTGGTATAAGTTTGCTCATCCTGAGTGCCGACATTGTCTTTCCACCATTGGGTCACTTCAGGGGTAGTCGATTCATCAACATCAGTATTTCCTTCACGACTATCAGGTGGGCTCATCACCACAGCAGACTCAAACAAGCCTGCTTCATCCAAGTACTTTTTATACTTAATCGCTGAAGCCTTGCTATCGCAAGCAAGCTGTCCTTTTAAACCATCATCAATATTTTTCACAAAGTGATTGGCAATATCTAACGCAATCAGGCGAATACGATCATCCGCAGTATAAATCTCACCTTTTCTCGCAAATTTACGTTTTAAATCTGCTTTTTGCTGATCATTTAAACCTTCTGTAATCCGTTCAAACCACGTATCAATCGCACGTTCATTTACGTCTAAATCAGGGATTCGTTCTTCATAAAGCAAAGGTGTTACAGTCTTATCTTCTACCGCTCTCTGCATAGTATAAGCATGAACAATAGGTCCAAACTTGTTAACGGTCTTTTCATCTTTAAGCAATGGTGTACCTGTAAATGCCACGAATGCCGCATTTGGAAGTGCGAGTTTCATACGCACATGGTTTTCACCACCTTGGCTTCGGTGCCCTTCATCAATCAGGACAATGAAGTCTGAACTTGTGTTAACACATTCAGGAAGTTTGGTTGCAGAGTTAAATTTCTGAATCAAAGAGAACATGATTCGCTCTGTACCCTTACCAATTTGTTCAGCCAAGCGTTTGCCAGAAGTCGCCATAGCATTTAGCTTGTCTCTTTTTCCTGCCAGTTCACCACCTGATACAAAGGTTTTACTGAGTTGATCTTCTAAATCGACACGGTCAGTGACAACCAATATACGACATTGTTTTAAAGCTTCATGCAAGATCAATGCTTTACTGAGAAAGACCATGGTAAAAGATTTACCTGAACCTGTTGTATGCCAAATGACACCACCTTCACGGCCACCTTTGGTGTTCTTAGTACTAATACGCTCAATGAGTCGTTTGATACCAAAGATTTGCTGATAACGAGCAACAATTTTTCCTGCTTTCTTATCGAAAAGCGTATATAGGCGAACCATTTCGAGTAGTCGCTCAGGCTTTAATAGGCTGATCAGCAGTTGATCTTGACCTGTAACAGCTAAGTCTCCACCTGCAATTAGATTTTCATACCACTTGAGATCATCTGCATGACGATATGCGAACAAACTGTTTTTTTGTACAGCACTTAATTTCTTATTTTTAAGCGCATACATTTCTGCATCAGAAATATCTTCTTCTCGCCATGCAGCCCAAAATTTTGCAGGGGTATTACATGTGCCGTAACGACCTTCATGCCCATTTATAGAGAGTATCAGTTGGCTATATGCAAACAGATGTGGAATTTCATCAGGTCGCTGATTACGAAGTGTCTGAGAAATACCTTCATTAATTGTTGGACCTTTCTTTGCCTGACTATCAGGGCGTTTTGCTTCAATCACAACTAAAGGAATACCATTTACAAAGCAAATGATATCGGGTCTACGTGTATCTACTCCACCTGAACGTGTTACAGCAAATTCTTCTGTATATGAAAAGTCATTATTATGGATGTTATGCCAATCAATCAATGGAATCGTTGGGCTAACTTTTTTTCCATTTACAAATTCAGTTACAGGAATACCGTAGAACAAATGGTTATACATTTTTTCGTTGGCAGTCAGTAGCCCCTCATTCAAAGCTGGGCTACAGATTTCAGCAATTAAGTTGTCTACCGACTTTGCTGAAAGTGGATATTCTTGACCCGCAAATGGAAAAGTACGTTTAGAGAGCTCTTTACGTAAAATTTGACGTAATACCACTTGGTCTTGTTTACCATCACGGGCAACAAGTGCCTGTGATGGCGGTAAAAACGACCACCCCAGATTCATTAACAATGTTAATGCGGGAATCTTAGCACTGTATTCTTCTTGAAACTTAATTGAGAGACCGTTCATATCAAACCAAAACTTTTAAAATAAAACTGCGAAACATGCACTAAGATTTGCTTTATAAATAAAGCAGATAGCCATAACAATTAATACCACCAAGAACATATAAAAACTTAACGGCACTTTATCCCTAAAAAAACTAAAATTTTTCTGCTCATCAACCCATTCAATTTGATGTTGCCAAAAGAATTTATAGTGTGCACACCAATCACTGAACAACATTTGTTTACCTAAACCAACTGAACAATACCGATTCTCTAGTTGGCGATACTCTTCAATTAAAAATGTTAAATCATCACTATTACTTTTACCTTGGACTGAATAATATAATGTTCTCAACTGATTATAAATTTTTGTCAACTCATCTCCTGCTGTCTTATATTCATTTTTTTTAGCATCATACATTATGACATACAGTCCAATTACGCCAACCAATGTAAATGTTGCCGATAGGAACTTAGTTGAAAGTGCATCAAAGACCAAAGAGTAAATACCAAAAGCGATTGAAACAAAGCTTATCCAGCCAGGTAATTTCTCCACTAAATCATAAGTCGCTAGATTCTTCTTTGCCCCAAAACCTACGTTATAACCAGTTTCCGCAATACATTTAAGTAAATCATCTTTAATCATCTTCACTCCTCAATCGGCACATAAATGCGGTCACGAGCTACAACTACAGCATTTTGAATGATGTAGCATTCCACTATATGCTCACCATTAAAATCAGCGGTTTCAGTTTTTTGATTCTGCCCTAGATCCGCAACAATTTGCCCTCTAATACAATCTCGACTTTTTGCAGCCTCTCCACGATTTAGAACTTTCCATAAAACAGAATATTTTTGCTCTGGTAAACTAGAGGGCGTCCCATTTTTATCGATATAGAATCTAAGACTTCTTCCGCTATTTAATTTTTTACGATTTCTTTTAAAATGACTTAAGAAATCTATGAATGCACCATGTTTAGTAATTTCACATTCTATTTTTAACGGATAACGTATATCTATTGGGTATTTATTCTCAATAAACTCTTCAGTATCTCTATAGCGTAACTCACCTAATGTCATTGATTTAACGATAGTAGTTGCTGCTTTAGGGAAAGAGTTTCCATATACTTTTCGCCAATAATCATTAGCCGAACTCTTTCCTGCATTTTCAATAGCTTTAAGCGAATTCTCATATGCTTTTTTAGCTTTTCTTTGAAATTTACTTTTAACTTTGACATCCTGATTACTACCTAAAGCTTGATAGTGATCTTGATCGGGTTGTTCGGATAAATACTTAAAAAAGTCTCTACTTAAACAATCATATGAACTATAACTCTTGTCATCATAATTCGTAGTCGATTTCATAAAATTGTAGGCGAGTGTGTCTATTAATAGGCCTCCTATGCCCACTCCATGCTTATTTTTCCAAGCTCTAGCCATCTTACATAAACGACGCAAGTTTTTATTTTTTGCCTCATTCATGCTTTTCATTTCATCAATTTCGGCTTGAGGCTTAGTAATTTTCCAACTGCCACCATTCTTTGTATCTGGATACTTATACGAACCATCCTCTTGCTCAAAAACAGGCTGTACCTCGACATGAAAATTTGTGTATTGGACACATACAACTAATCGATCTACAAATACGGTAGTTCGAGGATAACGTGCAAGAATTGCATCTTTTGTATCCTTTAATAACTTTGATTGACCGCCATTTTTATAATCATCCCATTTTGAGGGTGGCATGATGTACAACATGTCTAAATCTGAAATACCTTTAATCGCAGTCCATCTGCCGTACGAACCAACTTGTAATTGGTTTGATGTTTTTGATTCGGTATCACGAAATTTTTTGTTCAATGCACATGTTATCTCTTGATAACGTGACGTGATTTGTTCTTCATTTGCAACTTTAATATTGCTTAAAAAGTCTTGAAACATTTGGGAAATTGACATTACAGCCCTCAAGTTTTAATTGTTGATAAAGTATTAAAAACGTCCTTGTTTCTAACGATCCATTTGATATTTAGTGACGCCAAATATAATCTTTAAGAGTCAAATTTCAGTTTGCATTAGCTTTTATTCAGCTTAAAACTCAACTGATAACGATAAAACTCAATATTCTGTGCCACGCTCAAAGCACGACGAATTCTTAAGTCATCTTCTAGTGCAATAATCACACCTTTCACTTGCTGATCTGCCTCAGCCAACTCATCTTTGACATAGCCCATATAGCGTTGGATTTGCCCCACGACACGATCACTTGCACGACCACGTTTTAGCTCAACAACAAGCAATGTCTTCTTATCCTTACTGATTGCCAAGATATCGATAGGACCAGTATCCGATGGATACTGCTGACCGACCAATTGACCTTCTTCGGTATAAATGTCGTATGTTGCACCCAACTCAGTTTTAGACCAGTTCTCTACCAAGAAATGCTCTAAATGCTTTTCTAAAGCAAAAGCTGTTGGGTCTTCGACTACTTCATCAGGCTCAAGATATTCAACTGTTTCTTTGCCATCAATAAGTGTTTTAAGCTCTTCTGCATACTTGGTCAGATTACAAACTGTACCCACTGATCCCGATGAGTTTTTTAGCTCTTGAGACATCATTTCCCTAGGTAAAGTCTGTTCAAACCATTCAACTTTTCTGCGATGGCTTAACTCGCCAGAAGGCACGTAGTAATAGTCAGATATGACTTTACCCACGAGATAATGACCATCCCCACGAGGTGTAAGGATAATGTCACCCTGTTTAATCCCTTTAGAAAGGGTATGTAGCATGCCACATGCTAAGCCTGCTGAAATCTTACTTTTTTCAGGTAAGGCTGTTAAATAAACAGGAATAAAACGATGATTAAACTCACGCCAATCATCAGGTAAGTCATGGGTTAAGTCTTGGTCAATGTTCCAGTTGGCGGCAATAAAGCCGCCCTCTAGAAACTCTTGAGCAAATACAGACTTGGCACCCGCCATAATGCGGTAATAGCTAGGTGTTATTTGCATCATTAGGCAGCCACCTTGACACGTTTTTTACCTGTCAAAAGTTGTTGCATAAGTGCTTTTTTTTCTTGCTTCAAGCAATCAAGTTTTTTCTGCAAACCTTCAATTTCCTGATCAGCAGCAGAAAGAACAGCAGCAATTTTTTCCTGTTCGGCTATTTCGGGTATAAAAAGTTCGTAGCTATTAAAAATACTCTCACTGAAGTTTCTTCTAACAACTGAAGCTCCTACAACCGATGCTGCTTCCAATACTTTCTGGAATAAACTGCTTCTTATAAAGTGCTTCATAAATTCAGGAGAAGATAAATTTGTAATAACAAACACTTTGTATGCAGGTGATACAATAACTGGAAAATCCATTAAATGAACATCAACCGACCCCATCCAAAAGTTCAGCCCACTCATTACAAATCTTCCTGTTTTGACTACCCTATATTTTGAAGTATCTTCACTAGCAACAGATTTATTAAAATATTCTGACTGATTAACCAAACCATTTTTTGTCACCGAAAAAATAGGGAAATCCTGGTTTCCTGCTGACAATACTTCTGGCTTGAAAATTTCCTTCACTTTTGTACTTTTCCACTCCCCTCTAAACCTCACTCCATTCTCATCAAGCAAACGCTTCTTACCCGTCAGCAACTGTTGCATCAAAGCTTTTTTCTGCTGTTGGCTATTTTCAAGCATTTTTTCAGTAGCCGAAATTGCTTGGTCCCAAGTTGAAAGGATTTGGGCGATTGCCTTTTGCTCAATAAGTGGTGGCAAAATAATTGGTAAATCTTTACATATCTCAATAGTTAAATTCTGCTGACCAGAAGTCTTTTTAGATCTAGACTGTAACCATTGTTGAGCTTTAAAACTATTTAAAAACTCTAGAAAATATTTACTATCAACAAGATTTTTTTGTAGCCGGTAAAATACAATCGCCTGATTCATATTATATTCAGGATAGCTGTCATCAAGTAGAGCTGTTTTCCCTAAAGGAGGACCTACGATATTCATCAAAATATCATTAGGAAATGCCATTGAACGCGATAGAAAATTTTCGTGAGACTGTTTTGATACAAATATGAAATCAGAATCTAGTGCTAAACGACCATAAAAAGTTAAATTATTAACTCGTAAAAAAGGAATTTTACCTTCATTAGAAATCTCTGATTTAGGCGGAGTAGTCCCTTTAGAAATTTTTGTGCAAATTTCATTGGCAGTTTTACAAGACCAATCATTTGGAATAATTCCAAAACCTGAAATGAAGTTAGATGTATCATTCACCACAACCCAACTCCTCTAAATACTTCGCCATCTGAACTTCAAGCTCAGCAAGTTGAGTCTTTAACTGCTCACGCTCAGCACGTACAGCAACCAAATCAATCTCAGCTTCTTCTTCAAAGGTATCCACATAACGAGGAATATTTAGGTTGTAATCGTTGTCTTTCACTTCCTGCAAAGTCGCCAAATACGCATACTTATCTACGCTTTCACGGGCACGATAGGTTTCAATAACCTTGGCAATATTATCTTGGCTTAAGTTGTTTTGATTTTTACCTGACTTAAACTCACGGCTTGCGTCAATAAATAAAACCGAATCATCAGACTTTTGCTTTTTAAAAATTAAAATTGCAGCAGGAATACCCGTACCATAGAACAGCTTTTCAGGTAAACCAATAACCGCATCTAATAAGTTTTCGTTAATCAACTTTTCACGAATCTTACCTTCAGATGAGCCACGGAACAACACCCCATGTGGAACCACAACACCCATACGACCCGTAACAGGTTTAAGCGTCTCAATCATGTGTGAGATAAAAGCATAATCACCCTTGGTCTTTGGTGGTAAACCACGACGGAAACGATCAAACTTATCATTTTCAGCTTGCTCATAACCCCACTTGTCTAATGAGAATGGCGGGTTTGCTGTCACAATATCAAACAGCATCAAGTCGCCATTCTTATCCAATAGTTTTGGATTACGAATGGTATCACCCCACTCAATTTTGTGGTTGTCTTCGCCATGCAAGAACATGTTCATCTTAGCTAATGACCACGTTGAACCAATCGCCTCTTGCCCGTAGAGTGCGTACTCTTTACTGTTGTGATTGCTGACGACCTTACGACCACACTTCATCAACAGTGAACCAGAACCACAAGCAGGGTCACAAATACTGTCGCCTTTCTGTGGATCAAGTAATTCAGCAATTAAGTCTGATACTTCAGGTGGCGTATAGAATTCGCCCGCCTTTTGACCACCACTCGCTGCGAAGTTTTTAATCAAAAATTCATATCCGTTACCAATCACATCAAGTGAACCGACACGGCTTGGTTTTAAATCTAAATCAGGCACAGCAAATACTTCTAAAAGATCTTTTAAAATGGTATTTTTTTGCTTTTCTTCACCCAATTTATCGGTATTAAACGAGATATCTTGGAAAACGCTTTTGCCTACATCTTTGAGCTTTGTACCATTGGCTTCTTCAAGCGCATGTAAAGCCATATCAATACGTTCGCCATTGCCGGGCTCAAAACGACGCTCAAGCAAGGTATAGAAATTCGATTCACGAGGCAGTACAAATCGCTCGTTTTTCATCATTTCTTCAATCAGTTCAGGTTCATCACCATACTCGTTTTTATAATTATCGTAGTGGTCTTGCCATACATCAGAGATGTACTTTAAGAACAGCATTGTCAAAATATAGTCTTTATAGGTATCTGCACTCACCGTGCCACGGAATACATCACATGCCGACCAAAGGGCTTTATTGACGGTATCTTGATTAATTTGAGTAACCATTATTTGTTTCCTTGGAGCAGTTGTTTAAACATGCCCATCATCATTTGTTCACGATTTTTAAGTAATTGCTGGGTCAAGATCTGCTCTTGCTCCCAAAGACGGTTTAATTCGATTATGCGTTGCTGAATGTCCAAGCTAGGGACTTCAACCTCAAATTGGCTGACTATTGATACGCTCAGCATCGGCATCTTAGAACCCTGACTTTCTTTGCGTAATTCATATTGCACATTCGATTGGTTCAGGTACCAACATAAGTATTCAGGCATGACTTTTTTATTTGGCATTAAAATCAAAAACTGGCTACTCACAATGAGTGGTAGTACTTTTGATTGATCCTGATTGCCTACAAAATAATGTGCTTTGAGATACTCACCTCGACAAGGTAAAAGCACACATTCAGGTGAGACGATTGCGTTATCTTTACCTTGCCAATCAATTTGCGGTAAAGCATCTGAAAAAAGCGTATAACCACATGTATCCGTTGCAATGCTACGAATATCTTTGATCTGCAATACGTGGGCATTGCCTGACTCAACTTCTTCAACCTTTTCACGGAATGTAAAGCCTGTGCGGATCTCTGCGAGATCGCTCAGTTTTAGGAATCTTTTTAACTTTGCCATAAATATTTACTCTGAAAGAGAATGAGCCATCCTTGGCTCAGTCCACTTAAGATGCGTTACCAACATATTTCTTTAGCCAATCAGTCATTGATTTGTCTTTATCTGAATCCAAATTTATCCAAGCCGCATCTCTTTGCAAACGTGTCACTAATAAACCATCATCTCTATCCATGACTTGTTGTAAATCATCACGAATCTGTGGTGCTGTTTTATCCGAAACGATAATCCAACAGGACTTTAACGGTCGACACCATGTTCCATAAGCCTTAATTTTTTTATCCAGCTCTTCATAGTTACGTTGTTTACGCAGGTCATAATTGATCTGATATACTTTCATTTGTTCTTAACTCCTAATGTTTAGTCACGTTATTGGTTTTGAATTCGATGACAGGCGGCCACCTGTCATCACTAAATTTAATGCAGTAGAGACCCTATGAGTCATGCCGAGTGTTATGTTAGGTTGGTATTTGTGTTATGTCAATAAAAAACGCAGTAGATTCCCTATGTAAAATAATAAATAAATTTTCCTACTTTTTGTGAATTTCAACGAGGTTCTGGAAATTCTCAGATTTCAACTCAAAAAATTTAATATTGGCTATTTTCAACTCAAAAAATTTAATATTGGCTATTTGAATTTAAAGTATATTGATTATTGGTGCTCTTCATAGAAAGTGATTCAATTATTTAATTCAAATTTATAAAAAACTGCTGAAGGGTTTTGTTGCACCCTTCTTAGACCAACCATATTCTGCTGTTTCATTACTATTGATGCCTGACTCATCAATATAAAGAATCTGTTCTTTTACATATTCGGCTTTTAATTGAGGCAACAATCATTGAAAGACAGCTCGACCTATTTTGCAGGCTTGTCTAGAGTAATATTTTTACATATAAAATATAAAAATCAATACCTTACAAATTAAAACTCTTATTTAAATCACATTTACAACAGTTCATTAATAATTATTTAATTATAAAAATTATTATATTTATAATAAATAGAATTTTATTGAGATTATTATATTTATAATAAATAGAATTTTATTGAGATTATTATATTTATAATAATCTTGAAGAGCTTGCAAAAATTTATTTTTTATATATTATTCTTAATGAAATAAAAGGAATTATCATGGATAACAAATATCAAGAAGCAAGTGCATTAGAATTTAAGGATGATGGTTTATTTAAAATATCTACAAAATATATTAGATATGAAGATGATTTTACAGAAAAAATACACACATTTAGGGATATTGAAAATGATAGTTGGGAAATTTATAGTGATGGGTGTAAAAAGATAATAGTTTTTAAAAAATATAAGACTAATATTAAAAACTTAATTAAGTTAACTGCTATAAACATACTTACTAATCTTTCATCTTCTACATTAGTTAATTATATTCATGGATTCCTAAAAGTATTCTCTGAGCAAGAAATAATTGACATTATAAAAAATAAAGAAAAAATTCTTTATAATTGGGAAATCTATAAATCAAATAAAATCAATAGCTTTACAATCTCAACAATCTTGCCAGCTCTAAATTTTCTAAAAAACATCCTAATATATCTTTCTGTTAATAATTTATTAAGATGGAATAAAAATGATATTGAGAATATATCAAATTTAAAAAGATTTAAAATAAACAAATATGCAAAAATAAAATCCGGGGATTGTTTTTTAAATACAGAAGAGGAAGCAAAAATATTAAATTATATTGGCAAGGTAAGTAACTATGAAAATTTAACAAGTAAAGATTTAGATGAATATTGTGTTCTTATACTTTTTTATCAATTTGGTGTTAGGCCAAAACAAGTCGGAATGCTTAGGCTTTATGACTTAAAAACTTATAAAATAAATAAATACGATGAAACACTTCATGTTAAATTTCAAAAAATCAAACAAAGACATACTATGAATGCAATTCCATTAGTTAGAAAAATAAAAACAGAATGGATAGTTTTTTTTAAAGAAAAAATTAGAAAAACAGATAAACATGGTAATTATTATTTTTTTTCTAATAATAAAAACGATATACGTGAAATTTTAAGAAAAGTAACAATTAAAATATTAGGTTATCCTATTAATGCAAATATATTTAGACATTCAGTTGCACAGAGACTAGTTGAGTCTGGGGCAAATTTAGATGAAGTATCTTCCTTCCTAGGACATACTTATTCTAAAAGTGCATTGATTTACTTCCAAGTATCTGCACAGACTGGAGTATTAATTAATAAAGCTCTAGGCATATCTAATATATATAGTAAAATTTCAAAAATTACGCATGGTGATTTTATAAGTATAGAAGAATTAAATAATTTGAATACTGAAAAATACATTGAAAGTTATCCACATGGAATAGCAATATCTGGTATTGGTGGATGTGATTTAAAACAGAACTTATGTAAAAAAAATCCAGTTTTTTCATGTTATGGTTGCGATAAATTTTTACCTCTAAATGATAAAAGTGTTCATGAAAATGTATTAGAAAACCTAAGAAGTATTATAAAAAAATTTAAGGACTCTAGCTTATCTGAGACTCACTCTCCTGCTTATATGCAACTTAAGAGCCTAATATTCAATATTGAATCCCTTATACATGAAATCGAGGAAAAAAAATGAATAATTTTAAGAATTATATTTTAGAAATGAAGAAATTAGCTCAAATAAAAAAAATTAAATGGGACATAGAGGTTGACAAAAATGGTGTCGTACTCTCTGAGGATCGCTGGAATTTAAATGAGATAATTGGAAATAATACAAGACCATTTTACTATCTTTCTAGTTTCGAACTGGTTGATAAGTTTAGATTAAATAATATTGAAAATGTTATTATTAGTAATAACTGGATTGAACTTATCAAAGCAGTAACAATAGAAAAAATTTTAATAGATAAAATAAAGCCAAATAGTATAATGCCAATAATATTTAATTTGAGAGTAATAGCTAGTATAGCAACAAAACCTCCATATGATATGAATCCAGAAGATTTTTTTAAAGTTATAAATCATATTGAGAAAATAGACTCTTTAAAAATTACAGCAATAAAAAGTATTGTAAAACATATTTTTGATATTAAGTTTTTATCTAAATTTTGTCCTATATATCCTTACTTAAATATTAAAAAAATATCTAGTTCTACCCCACTTTCTAATCAAATAGATAAGAGGGATAGTGCTGATAAACTACCCGAAAATAAATATTTTTGGGAACTAGTTAGAATTTTATATACAGAGGAACCAAAATCTTTTTTTGATTTTATTAGGTTTAGTCAACTAAAGTTATTAGTTCTTACTGGTTTACGGATTAGTGAAATAACTTCTTTACCTCTAAACTGTATAAAAAAGCACAATGTTTTAGATAAAAAAATCTATGAAAAAAATAAACAGTATGGGGCAGTTAGTCATTATTTTTCCCTTAAATACTTCGCAGAAAAATTAGAAAAAGAAAATCAACATAATATTTTACAAATTGAATCACAGATCATTCCAGAAATATTTGAGCTTGAAATCTTAAGTATTGTTGAATCAATTGAAAAATTAACTTTAGGTATTCGTTCAACTTTGAAAAATTTTGAAAATAAAAACTTAGGATTTTATGATGATTATATACCTGCTTACAGTGCTTATTTAATATTAAGTGGTAATAGTATTTTTTTAGAGAACATTGAATATGATACAAAGGAGCTAAATATTATACAACGTCAGGAACTATCCAATAAATTAATTGAATTGCAAATAAAACTATTAGATACCAAAGAATTCACACACTCTTTTTATACGTATATGCAAAGATTACGCTTAAAATGCTGTATATATAATCAAAAAAAACAGCCTTACCTTAGTCACGAAAAAATTATCTATAGAACCTCTTTTTTTCGAAAGTCTGATATCTTAAATTATATTTTTAATGAAAAAGAATCCAAATCTCCTGACCTATATTCTATTAAAGTGAATGATGGTTCAGTAATTAATTCTAGTGATTTTTTATTTCTGTATCCTAAAAGAGCCCTCATAGAAAATAGAAACAATGGTCTACTAGCAATTGATCATTATTTAAGTATTGGTGTTACCAATCGCCAAGCCCTGAACTGCTTTATTAGCAAAATTAGTGAAAGCACCCCTACTATTTTTGAAATATATGGATCAGATGAATTTAAAACTGCCTCACTAAAAAGCCATAGTTTCAGACACTTGATGAATACTGAATTATTCAGAAAAGGTATAGCAGATTCATTAATTACTAAACATTTTAATCGCCAATCTATTTCACAAACTTATGAATATGATCATCGCTCACTTGCTGAGAAATTAGATTTTAACAATATACCAACTATAAATAAAGACATAGATAATTCAAGAACTGAAGTACTTATAAATTTAATTAATGAAAATAAAACTAGAGGGCCTCTAATCAGCAAATATCTAGAAATTCAAGAAGAATATGGTGATGATGAAGCCTATTTGTTCTTGAAAACAGAAGCAGATGGATTTCATACAACACCTTATGGACATTGTGTAAATAGTTTTGCTGTTGATCCCTGCCCCAAACATCTTGAATGCTTCTCTGGTTGTAATCACTTTATGTCTACTGGTCTAAGTAAGCATAAACAAAACTTAATTAATCTACGAGATAAATTTAAGCAAGAATTACAAATTATTGAAGACTTCCCAAGTAAAGGAATAGGTAAATTGCATCAAATAGGTCACATTAAAAAACAAATATTAAATATAGAACTTATTTTGGAATCAGATGAAGGTTCTTTAGTTTTTCCTGCAGAAAATGATTTGTCTGATATTGATAAAAAGGATATTTTCGATGCATAATTTAATTCAACTATTAGAGCGTATGTTAGAGAATAATATTGACATTAGTTATAGAAAAGTTGCTGAATTAAGCAATGAATTCAAACATGCGTCTTCTATAACAAGGGACACTGAACGAAAAAATCTTGTTGATTCCTACAAATTTAGACAAGAAAAACTTAGATTATTAATTCGAAAAAAGACTCCTGAATATAATGTTCAACAAAAAAATCAAAGTTTACTCTTACAAATTGATGAGCTTAAGAATAATAACTTAGAACTGATAGCCTCTCATAATACTTTACTGAAAATTGTTGGTGAATTAGGTGGCTTTACAGCGTGGTCACAACTTTGTGAATCACTGGATCATTATGATCAAAGAGTTATAATTTCTAAAAATCATCCAGAATACTTAGCTTTTATAAAAAATTTACAAACTATTAGAAATCAAATGCAGCTATCTCAAATTGAATTATCAGTAATTTTGGGTAAGGATGAAAATTTTGTAGAAAATATTGAGTCTTTTGAACTTCTGCTACCAATCACAGGAGTCATCATAGTTGCTAATTTTTTACTTACACAGCAATTTGAAAATTATCGGAATTTTAAGCCAATTTTAGAGTGAGTGTTTAAGGGCTGTTGACATTTCAAGTATAAAATTTACCCGACAAAGGTAGCCAAATAAAGATACAAGCAGAGATGGATCCGGAAATTTGAACAACTCCTATAAGTGATACTCTGCTCCTCAAATGATGTTATAAACATCAATATATGGAGTATTTTATGGCACGTAGACCAAGAAGAAATCATTCAAACGACTTTAAGGCTAAGGTAGCACTTGCTGCGATCAAAGCAGAAAAAACACTTGCTGAATTGAGTTCTGAGTTTGATGTTCATCAAAACCAAATTATTGACTGGAAAAATCAATTGATCTCAGCTTCCTCACAAGCTTTCGATCAATCAAAAGCTCCATCAGAACCTCCCATTGATCTTAAAAAGTTACATGCAAAAATCGGTGAGCAGGCATTAGAAATTGATTTTTTAGAAGGTGTGTTGAAGAAACTGGGCCGCTTCAACCACAAAAGTTAATCGATCACTCACTTCAGATTTCAGTATCTAAACAAGCTAAGTTACTGAAAGTCTCTCGTGGTTGTTATTATTATCGCCCAAAACCTGTTAGCTCATCAGATCTGAAGCTGATGCGATGTATTGATGAATTACATATGCAATATCCTTTTGCAGGCAGTCGTATGATGCGTGATTTGTTGAATCGTCAAGGGCATCATATAGGACGACGTCATACACGTACTTTAATGAAGAAAATGGGTATTCAGGCGTTATATTGCAAACCAAATTTAAGCCAGGCTAATCAAGCTCACCGTAAATATCCATATCTGCTCAAAGGATTGGCTATTCAGCGCAGTAATCAAGTGTGGTCTACTGATATAACGTATATCCCTATGGCAAAAGGCTTTGTTTATTTATGTGCTGTGATTGATTGGCATAGCCGCAAGGTACTTGCGCATAGGGTATCGATTAGTATGGAGGTGGATTTTTGTATTTCGGCTT